>NZ_JAGHWR010000073.1:38768-39466 GCF_017746155.1 Xanthomonas sp. D-36-1 | reverse complement strand
TTGATCAGACCTTCCCTAGGCATCGAGCTCGGCCAGGCGCGCGTTCAGCGCGAGCACGGTGCATCGCAGACTGAGCAGGGTGTGGTCAAAATCTCGGAAAGCGGGGGCTATCAGCTGGCATCGCTATCCCAAGACCCGCTCCATAGCCAAGCCGAGGATGCAGTTCGCCGCCTTGAGCAGAGTCTGGGCCGTGAGTACGACGAAAACAGTGCTCGGCTGGCTGCAAGCAGCGCATATCTTGCAAAAGACAACGGGCTGTCGCGGATCGATCATGTCGTGCTGAGCGAGAACACCAAGTCCGTGCGGCAGGGCGAGAACGTCTTCGTTGTGGAAGGTGCGTTGAACGATCCCGCTCACAAGATGGCGCATATGAAGACGAGTGATGCGATTGCGCAGCCCGTCGAGCAATCGCTCGCGCAATTGCAGGCTTTGGGCGAAACGCAGCGCCAACAGCAATCTCAGCAGCAGGAGCAGTCGATTGCGCCTCAACACCGGATGGTGTGAGGGCTATTGAAATAACGGTTACAGATTCACTTCCACGGCAGCCTGACCGTCGCCAAACCGTCGCGCCCATGCCTGCGCGCGTAGAGGCATAGATCGGCAGCGATGCTGGTAGTGAAACGACAACGGCCGCAGTACGCGGCCGTTGTCGTTAGATCAGGCAGCCAGGATCGTCTTGCCGATTCCCGATTCCCGAT
>NZ_JAGHWR010000073.1:32371-38730 GCF_017746155.1 Xanthomonas sp. D-36-1 | reverse complement strand
CCCCAATCCCCAATCCCCAAAATCAATGATCGCTGGAGCGCAATCCATCCACATCCAGGATCAGCGCCATGCGGCCGTCGCCGATCAGGGTGGCGCCGGCGTAGCCGGGGAGGCCGCGCAGGGCGCGGGGCAGGGGCTTGATCACCACTTCCTCGCGGCCGCGGACCTGGTCCACCACCAGGCCGAAGCGGGTTTCGCCAGCCTGCAGCAGCACCACGGTCAGCAGCGGCGGTTGTTCGGCCGGTACGCCCAGCCAACGGCGCAGGTCGATCAGCGGCAGGGTGTGCGAGCGGCGGTCGAGCACGGCGCGGCCGTCGAACCAGCCCAGCGAGGTCTGCGGTGCGTGCAGCACTTCGACCACGCGCGCCAGCGGCAATGCATAGACCGCTTCGCCGGCCTGCACCAGCAGGGTCGGCAGAATCGCCAGGGTCAGCGGCACGCGGATCATGAAGCGGCTGCCGCGGCCCAGTTCGGACTGGATCTGGATCTGGCCGCTGAGTTCGCGGATACGCGACTGCACCACGTCCATGCCGACGCCACGGCCGGAGATGTCGGTGACTTCCACCTTGGTCGAGAAGCCCGGCATGAAGATCAGATGCAAGCACTCGTCGGTGCTGAGGCGGGCGGCGGCTTCGGCGTCGATCAGGCCCTTGTTGCGGGCGATTTCGCGCAGGCGCTCCGGGTCGATGCCGGCGCCGTCGTCCTGGATTTCGATGCTGACGTAGTCGCCTTCCTGCTGCGCCGACAGGCGCACATGGCCGCTACGCGGTTTGCCGGTGGCTTCGCGCAGGGCCGGCGATTCGATGCCGTGGTCGATGGCGTTGCGCACCAGGTGCACCAACGGGTCGGCCAGGGCTTCGACCAGATTGCGGTCCAGCTCCGTTTCGGCGCCGATCAGCTCGAGTTCCACTTCCTTGGACAAGGTGCGTGCGACGTCGCGGGCCACCTTGGGGAAGCGGGCGAACACCTTGCTGACCGGTTGCATGCGGGTGCGCATGACCGCGGTCTGCAGGCGTGCGGTGGCGATGTCCAGCGTGCTGACTGCGCGGTCCAGTTCTTCGTCGCGCAGGCGGGTGCGCAAGGTCTTCAAGCGATTGCGCGAGAGCACCAGTTCGCCGATCAGGTTGACGATGGCGTCCAGGCGCTTGGTGTCCACGCGCACGGTCTGTTCGGCTTCTGCGCCGGTCTTGGCCGCGCCCTTGCCGCCCGCCTTGGGGGCGGGCGCATGCGCATCGTCGCCATGTGCGGCAGCAACCGGCTTGGCAGCGGCCGCCTGCGGCGCGGCCTTGAGCACCGGCGGGGCGCTCTTGGCGTCGAACTGCGCGATCAACGTGGCCGGCGCGTGCGGCACGGCTTCGCCCGAGCCCATGGCATCCAGCATGGCCTGCAGATAATCCAGCGATTGTTGCGCGGCATCGAAGTGATGCGCCTGCAGCACCGCCTGGCCCGAGCGCGCCATGCCCAGGGTTTCTTCGGCGGCGTGGCACAGCTCCACCATTGGTTTTATCGCCAGAAAGCCGGCGCCGCCCTTGAGCGTGTGGAAGCCGCGGAACACCGCGTTGAGCTGGTCGGCTTCTTCTGGCGCCTGTTCCAGCGACACCAGCTGTTCGCCGAGGCGATCCAGGATTTCCTGGGCCTCGACGATGAAATCGGCAGCAATATCGTCTGGAACAGCACTCATGGTTACAGCCCCAATCCGGACAGCAGGTCGTCGGCGTCGTCCTGCGACACCGCGTGACGGTCCAGGCCCTTGACAGCAGGACCGGCAAGACCGCCGTCGTCTTTCTTCGGTTCGATGTTCTTCGGCGGCAGGCCGAGCGCACCGAAGCCTTCATGCACGCGCCGCACGATACCGGCCACGCGACGGATGATCTGCCCGCTCAGGTCCTGGTAGCTCTGCGCCAGCGACAGCTCGGTCAGGTTGTGGCGCATCTTTTCCAGCAGCGCGCCCTGATCCTGATTGAGCCCGCCGCTGCGCAGCTGGTTGGCCAGCTCGCGGCATTCTTCGACCAGATCCAGCGTGCGGTGGCTGGCCTTTTCGGTCATTTCCACCACGTGGTCCAGGCGCGAGCAGGCATCGTCCAGCTCGCCGGCTTCTTCGGGCACGGTGGGCAGTTCGCCCAGCGCCTGGCCGAGTTCGCGGGCGAGCCGGCTCAGGCTCTGCATCATCGGGCGCGTGCGCAGGGCGGCCAGATGATCCACCTCGCGACGCCAGGCGACCTGGTCACCGCTTTCCAGCGCATCCAGCGCGCCTTGCAGGCGCTCGATCAACGCGGCACGTTCGGCATCGGTTTCCACGGTGGCGTTCATCAGGCGGTCGCCGCCAGACGTTCGAACACCTTGCCCAGCTTTTCTTCCAGCGTCTGGGCGGTAAACGGCTTGATGATGTAGCCGTTCACGCCGCACTGGGCCGCTTCGATGATCTGCTCGCGCTTGGCTTCGGCGGTCACCATCATCACCGGCAGGTGCTTGAGCTTGGCATCGGCGCGGATGTTGCGCAGCAGGTCGATGCCGGTCATGCCGGGCATGTTCCAGTCGGTGACCACGAAATCGAACGGGCCGGCACGCAACGCCGCCAGGGCGCTGTTGCCGTCTTCGGCCTCTGCGGTATTGGTGAAGCCGAGATCGCCCAACAGATTCTTGACGATACGTCGCATCGTCGAGAAGTCGTCCACGATCAGGATCCGCATGTTCTTATTCACATCAAGCTCCTAACACAAAAAATTAGTCGTCAATTTCGACACCGGCATCGGCCAGCTCGAAGACTTTGAGGCGGCCCCGCAAACGCACCACTGCCTGGCCGTGGATCTGGCACACGCGCGATTCGCTGACACCGAGCACGGCGCCGATTTCCTTCAGGTTCAATTCCTGTTCGTAGTACAGCGACAGCACCAGCTGCTCGCGCTCGGGCAGCTGGCCGATGGCCTTGCCCAGCTCGCGGCCGAATTCGCCACGCTCCATCATCTGCTGCGGATTGGGGCCACCCTTGGCGGTGGTGTCCAGCTCGCCGTGATCTTCGATGCGCGATTCCAGGCTCAGCACCTGGCCACGTGCGGCATCTTCCATCAGACGCAGATAATCGGGCAGCGGCATTTCCATGGCGGCGGCCACTTCGGTGGCGGCGGCGGCGCGGCCGGTGTTCTGTTCGATCTTGCGCACGGCGGCGGCGGCATCGCGGGCACGGCGGTGCACCGAACGCGGCACCCAGTCGCCCCTGCGAATCTCGTCGATCATCGAGCCGCGGATGCGGATCGAGGCATAGGTTTCGAACGAAGCGCCCTGTTCGGAGTCGTAGCTGCGCGAGGCTTCGATCAGGCCGATCATGCCGGCCTGGATCAGGTCGTCCACTTCCACGCTGGCCGGCAGGCGCGCTGCCAGATGGTGGGCGATGCGGCGGACCAGGTCGGCGTGCTGGGTCACCACGTCGTTGGCGTTGTTGCGCTGCACGGCGCGGTACTGCGCGCTGGCCGTGGTTGCGGTAGCGGTGCTCATGCGGCCACTCCCCGTTGGATGATGCGTTCGACAAAGAACTCGACGTTGCCGCGCGGCACGGTCGGGGCCTGCCAGCGCGAAGTACGGCGTGCGATTTCTGCGATGGCCTGCGCCGACGGACTGGCGGGGTAGGCCTTGATGACCGGTTGCTGGCGCTGCACCGACAGGCGCAACCAGTCGTCCTGCGGCACATGGCCGAGATAGTTCAGCGAAACATCGCCGAGGAATTTTTCGCACACGCGCGAGAGCTTGTCGTAGAGCAGGCGACCTTCGTTGGGGTCGCGCACCATGTTGGCGATGATCTGCAGGCGGTCCACGCCGCGTTCGCGCGAGAGCACCTTGATCAGCGCGTAGGCGTCGGTGATCGAGGCCGGCTCGTCGCAGACCACCACCACGGTGTCCTGGGCGGCCTGGCAGAAGGTCAGCACGCTGTCGGTGATGCCGGCGGCGGTGTCGATGACCATCACGTCCAGGTCGCGTTCCAGTTCGGAGAACACGTTGACCAGGCCGATGTGCTGGGCCGGGGCCAGTTCGGCCATGTGGCGGCGACCGGAAGCGGCCGGCACCACCAGCACGCCGCCGGGCCCTTCGATGATGACTTCATCGAGCGTGCAACGGCCGGCGATCAGGTCGGCCAGGGTGTACTTGGGCGCCAGGCCCAAGACCACGTCCAGGTTGGCCAGGCCGAGGTCGGCGTCCAGCAGCAGGGTGCGTTTGCCCATGTCGGCAAGCGCCACGGCCAGGTTGGCGGAGATGTTGGTCTTGCCCACGCCACCCTTGCCGCCGGTCACGGCAATGGTGCGCACCGGGCCCAAGGGCTCGGGACGGGTCGCCGACAGGGGGAAGGCGTTGGTCAGCTTGGCGTATTCACGCGACTGCATGGTTGTGCTCCGGAGTACAGGGCTTATCGGCAGCGCGCCGCAAATCTTCAAGGCGAAGAACGAGACTGGCGGCATTGGCGCGGTGCAGGTCGTCGGGGACCCGCTGTCCGTCAGTCACCCAGGTGATGGGCATTTGGTGGTCGACCACCACCGACAAGGCGCTGCCGAAGCGGCCGGTCTCGTCGAGTTTGGTCAGCACCACGCCTTGGGGCTTGGCGTGGGCGAAGCGGCGTACGACCTCGTCGAGGTCGGAAAAATGGGCGTTGGCAGGCAATACCAGCAGCGAGGTGACCTGCTGGGCGGTGCGCAGCCAGTTCAGCTGGGCGGCCAGGGCACGGTCGCGCTGGCCCATGCCGGCGGTGTCGATGAGCACCAGCTTGTAGTCGCGCAGGCGCTCCAGCAGGTCCAGCAGGCTTTCGGCGCTGTCGGCCTCGTGCACCGCGATGCCGAGCTGGCGGCCGTAGCTGTGCAGCTGCTCGCGGCCGCCCACGCGCTGGGTGTCGGTGGTGACCAGGGCCACGTCGCGCGGGGCGTGCTGGGCGGCAAAGCGCTGGGCGAGCTTGGCGATGGTGGTGGTCTTGCCGGCGCCGGTCGGCCCGACCAGGGCGATGACGCCGCCACGTTCCAGCGGGTCGACCGGGGCCACCGGCAGCCGCTTGGACAGCAGGCCCAGCATCAGGCCGCGGCCACGGTGCAATTCGGTATCGGCCGGGATCTGCAGGGCGATATCGCGGGTCAGGCCGGCGTCGAAACCGTAGTCGTCCATCAGTTCCAGCGCCTGGGCGCGCACCGGCGAGCCACGCAGGCGCTCGTCGGTGAGGCGGTTCATTTCGCGCTCGATCATCTGCCGCATCAGCGCCAGTTCGCCGCGCAGCTGCTTGAGTTCTTCGTCGTTCTGCGGTGCGGGCGTGGCGGCAACCGGCACGGCGGCCAGGGCCGGCGGGGCGACCACGATCGGCGGCAGCGCGGCCGGCGGCAGGATCTGCGGCAGGGCATCGTCCAGATCGAAGTCGGCTTCGTCGGCGAAGGCGTCGTCGTCCTGGCCTGCGGCAGCGAAGGCCGGCGCGGTGACCAGTGCCGCAGCGACCGGCGCGGGTGCCTGCACCCCCGTGGCCGGGACGGCCGGGCGCTGCACCGGGGCAGTCGTCAAAAAGTCGGCGAACAACTGTTCCGGCACGGCCGACAGCGCGTGTTCCTGGCGCGGCGCGGCGGTGACGGCAACCGCGTGGGCGAGTGCCTGGGCAGCGGGCGAAGGAATGCTGGCGGTGCGCACCGGAGCGGCGACCGGCGCCTGGCGCGGCACGCTGACCGGCTGGCGCAGCGCCATGGCGGCGATCATGTCGTCGGCGGCGCTGGCGACGCGCTGACGCTGGCTGGCCTCGGCGTCGGCAGACGGCTTGAGCAGCGCGTGCACCGGTGCAGCGGGCTTGGCCGGAGCTTGCGGGGCAGGCGCCTGCTGAGCGGGAGCCTGCTGGTGCTGTGCGGAGGCCGGGGTGTCGGAGCGCGCGGTTTCCAGGGCGCGCTGCACGAGCTCTTCGTCGTAATTGCTGGCAGCGACGATCTCGATGCCTTCGGCGGTGCGACGGTTGGACAGGATCACCGCGTCCGGGCCGTGCTCTTCACGCACCATGCGGAATGCGGTGCGCATGTCCGGGGCGACAAAGCGTTTGATTTTCATGCGAAGTGCCTCCAGGAACGGGACCCGCCGGACGCCGGACGGGTGTGCGATGAATGTGGGTGTGTTGCCAGCGTCATGAGTTGCCTGTCCCGTTTGTGTTCCAAGTCCTGCCATCCGCCCCGCAGCGGTGGAGCTGTCTGCGGTCTCGCCAGAGCTAATGCATGCGGTGTGCCAAAACCGCAGTGCTGGATTTCTGGCGCTCGATCAGGATGGTTGCGCGTGCGGCGGCTGCCCCTGTTGCCCCCATCCGCCCTTCGGGCACCTTCCCCCGCAGGCGGAGGAGGGTAGGGGTTGGTGCAACGCCGCTG
>NZ_JAGHWR010000073.1:0-32237 GCF_017746155.1 Xanthomonas sp. D-36-1 | reverse complement strand
GGCGGGAGAAGGTGGCGCGTAGCGCCGGATGAGGGCGGTTGGTGCCGTGAGAGTCACACCTGCGGGAACATCGCGAGACGGCTGCCCCCATCCGCCCTTCGGGCACCGTCCCCCGCAGGCGGGGGAAGGGAGGCGTTGGTGCAACGCCGCTGCAGCGCTGGCAACCCGTTGTCTTCTCGCGCGGGCGGGAGAAGGTGGCGCGCAGCGCCGGATGAGGGGCGCTAGTCTTTAGCTGATCGTGCCGACCAGCTTCAGGCGCTTGTCTTCCGGCACTTCGCTATAGGCCAGCACCGACAGGCTGGGCACGCTGTGGCGGACCAGGCGGGCAAGTGCGGCGCGCACCTGGCCGGGGACCAGCACCACCGCCGGTTCGTTGCGGGCTTCCTGCTTGCCCACGCAATCGGCCAGGCTCTGGTGCAGGCGTTCGGCCAGCCCGGGCTCCAGCGCCACGCCGTTGCCGTGGGTGGATTCCTGCAGGACGCGCTCCAGCTGCGGGGCCAGGGTGAACACCGGCAGCTCCGCCGACATGCCGGCGATTTCCTGCACGATGAAGCGACCCAGCGAGGTACGCACGGCGGCGGTGAGGGTGGCCGGGTCCTGGCTATGCGGGGCGTGTTCGACCAGCGCTTCGACGATCTTGCGCAGCTGCCGCACCGGGATCTTCTCGATCAGCAGGTTCTGCAGCACGCGCACCACCACCGACAGCGGCAGGGCCTTCGGGGTGAGGTCTTCGACCATCTTAGGCGCGGTCTTGGCCAGGGTCGCCAGCAACTGCTGGACCTCCTCGTGGCCGAGCAATTCGGGGGCGTGTTCGCGGATCAGGTGCGACAGGTGGGTGGCGACCACGGTCGCCGGGTCGACCACGGTGTAGCCCATCGATTCGGCATAGGCGCGCTGGTGCGGCTGGATCCAGGTGGCGTCCAGGCCGAATGCCGGGTCCTTGCCGGGGATGCCGTCGAGCTGGCCGAGCGCGCCGCCTGGGTCCAGCGCCAGTTCGCGGTCGGAATAGATTTCTGCGGTGGCCACCGGCACGCCATGCACCAGTAGCCGGTAGGCATTGGCCGACAGTTCCAAGTTGTCGCGGATATGCACCGGCGGCACCAGGAAACCGATGTCCTGGGTGAGCTTGCGGCGCACGCCCTTGATGCGCGCCATCAGTTCGCCGCCCTGGTTCTTGTCCACCAGCGGGATCAGCCGGTAGCCCACTTCCAGGCCCAGCGGGTCGATCGGGCGCAGCTCGTCCCAGCTCAGTTCGGCGCTGGCCTGGGCGGCGGTCGCAGCGGCGGCCGCCTGCGGATCGGCCGCCGGATCGCCGGCAGCCGGTTTTGCCAAGCTGCGCTTGTACAGCTTCCAGGCGATCACGCCCAGGACCAGGCCCAGCGTCAAAAACGCGACGTTCGGCATGCCCGGCACCAGGCCGACCAGGCCGAGGATGGCCGCAGCCACCGCCAACGCGCGGTGCTGGCCGAACACCTGGCTGACCATGGCCCCACGCATGTCCTGCGCACGCGAGGCGCGGGTCACCAGCAAGGCGACCGAAGAGGAGACCAGCAGGGCCGGCAGCTGCGCCACCAGGCCGTCGCCGATCGACAGCAGGGTATAGGTGGAGGCGGCATCCATGAAGCTCATGCCGTGCTGGAGCATGCCCACCGCCATGCCGCCGATGAGGTTGATGAACAGGATCAGGATGGCGGCGATGGCGTCGCCGCGGATGAACTTGTTGGCGCCGTCCATCGCACCGTAGAAGTCGGCTTCCTCGCGCACTTCCTCGCGGCGGGCCTTGGCCTCCTCACGCGTCAGCAAACCGGCGTTGAGGTCGGCGTCGATGGCCATCTGCTTGCCGGGCATGGCGTCCAGGATGAAGCGCGCGGTCACTTCCGACACGCGTCCGGCACCCTTGGTGATGACCACGAAGTTGATGATGGTCAGGATCGCGAAGACCACGATACCCACGGCGTAATTGCCGCCGATCACGAACTGGCCGAAGGCCTCGATGACCTTGCCGGCCGCGGCGTGGCCGTCCTGGCCGTTGATCAGGATCACGCGGCTGGAGGCGACGTTGAGCGCCAGTCGCAGCATCGTGGTCATCAACAGCACGATCGGGAAAATGGTGAATTCCAGCGGGCGCTGCACATACACCACCGCCAGCAGCACCATCAGCGAGATGGCGATGTTGAAGGTGAACAACGCATCCAGCACCGGCGCGGCCAGCGGCACCATTAGCATGGCCAGCATGGCCATCAACGCCAGCGGGGCGCCCAGGCCGTTGCGCAGCAACTCCATGACGCGGCGGGCGTTCATCGGCGCGGGGCGGGCGCTCATGCGCCGGCTCCCTTGCCGAACTCATCCACCTCGAGCGACGGCAGTTCCGGCATCGGGCCGCCGTTCCAGCCACGCAGCTGGTAGACGTAGGACAGCACCTGGGCCACGACCGAATAGAGTCTCACGGGAATTTCCTTGCCGATTTGCGCTTCCCTATACAAGGCGCGTGCCAAAGGCGGCGCGGTGACGATCGCCACCCGGTGCTGTTCGCCGGCTTCGCGGATGCGGAAGGCCATTTCGTCCACCCCCTTGGCCGCCACGATCGGGGCGCGCATCTTGCCGCCTTCGTACTTGAGGGCCACCGCGTAGTGGGTCGGGTTCATCAGCACCACGTCGGCCTTGGGCACCGCTTCCATCATCTGGCGCTGCGACATCTGCATCTGCATCTGGCGGATGCGGCCCTTCACTTCCGGGCTACCCTCGCTTTCCTTCATCTCGCGCTTGATCTCTTCGCGCGTCATCTTCAGCTTCCGCAGCCAGTTCCACTTCTGGTAGGGCGCGTCGATGGCGGCCAGCAGCACCAGCGCGCCGGCGGTGTAGAACAGCAGGCTCTTGGTGAAGTCCAGCCCGTTGCCGATGGCCTGTTCCAGCGGCTGGTTCACCAGCGAGCGCAGGCCGTGCAGGCCCCTGGAGATGCAGAAGCTGGCGGCCAGCCCGACAAACAGCAGGCGCAGCACCGACTTGATCAGCTCGGCCAGGCTGTTGCTGCCCCACATGCGCTTGATCCCGTTGGCGGGGTTGAGTTTGGTGAGGTCGGGCATGATCGCCTTGCCGGAGAAGCGCAGGCCGCTCATCATCAGCGGGCCGGCCAGCCCGGCAGCCAGGCAGATGCCGATCAGGGGCAGCATCACCCACAGCAACTGCAGCAGCAGATCGCCGAAATGGCCGAACAGCGCCATCGGGTTCTCGCGCATCTTCGGGTCCGGGCTGAGCGCGGTCTTCATCCACACCGCAGCGCCATCGCCGATGCCACGGGCCAGCACCATCAGCGCGAACACGCCGGCACCGAACACCGCCGCGGTCGACAACTCGCGCGACTGCGGGATGTTGCCCTGCTCGCGGGCCTCGCGTAGGCGTTTTTCGGTGGGAAGCTCTGTACGCTCGCCGCCGTCTTCGGACTCGGACATGGAGGTGCCGGTGGGGGATTAGCCCAACCGATGCAAGCGGCGTTCCAGTTTGTGGAGCTGGGAATCGGGAATCGGGAATCGGGATTCGGAAAAGCGGTGGCTGCGGGTTGCACCTTAGGCCAGACGCCGGGGCTGCAGCGAGCGGCTCAGCTGGCCGGGCGGCGCGGGCCGTCGCGCTCGGCAACCACGGTGGCGATGAAGCGTTCGGCGTCCATCGGGCGGCCCAGCAGATAGCCTTGCAGCTGGTCGCAGCCCAGCCGTTCCAGGGTGTTGCGCTGGGCGAGGGTTTCCACGCCTTCGGCCACCACTTGCAGGCGCATGGTGTGCGCCAGCGCCACCACGGCCGCCACGATGGCGATGTCTTCGGCGCTGCCGTCCATGGCCTGGACGAAGCTGCGGTCGATCTTGAGCTCGTGCGCCGGCAGCTTGCGCAGGTAGAGCAGGTTGGAATAGCCGGTGCCGAAGTCGTCGATGGCGATGCGCACGCCCAGCGCATTGAGCTGGCCCAGGGTGCGCAGGCAGGCCTCGGCGTCGCGCATGGCCATGGTTTCGGTGATTTCCAGGGTGAGCTGGCCAGGGGCCAGCGCATACTCGCTCAGCGTGGTGGCCACTTCGTCCAGCAGGCTGGGCGAGGCCAGCTGGAGGGCCGACAGGTTGACCGCCACCCGCCAGTCGCCGTGCCCGGCCTGCCGCCAGTCGCGCATCTGGCGGCAAGCCTGCCGCAGCACCCAGCTGCCGAGCAGGCCGATCATGCCGCTGCGTTCGGCCAGCGGAATGAAGCTGTCCGGCGGCACCAGGCCGCGTTCCGGGTGCTGCCAGCGGATCAGCGCTTCGGCGCCGATCGGGCGGCCGTCCTCGGCGCAGTACTTGGGCTGGTAATGCAGCACGAACTGCCCCAGTTCCAGCGCGCGCGGCAGTTCCTGCAGCAGCTGCAGGCGGTCGCGGGTGGTGGCCGTCATCGAGCGTTCGAAAAAGCTGTAGCGGTTGCGGCCGGCATGTTTGGCATGGGTCATTGCCGCATCGGCATGCGTCAGCAGCTGGTGCTCGCTACCGGCGTCTTCCGGGTACAGCGCAATGCCAATGCTGCTGCTCAGGCGCAGCTCGTGGTTGGCAACCAGGAACGGTACCGCCAGCGCCTGCACCAGATGCGCGGCCAGCGCAGCGGCATCTTCCGGGTCGACGATGTCGGCCACCAGCACGAATTCGTCCGCGCCCAGCCGCGCCAGGCTGCCATGCGCGCGCCGGTGCGCGTTCAAGCGCTCGGCCACGACCACCAGCAGGCGGTCGCCCAACGCATGACCATAACCATCGTTGATCACCTTGAAGCCGTCCAGGTTGATCAGCATGACCGCAAAGCGCTGCCCCTGGCGCTGGGCGCGTTCGATGTTCTGCACGAGATGCTCGTGCAGCAGGATGCGGTTTGGCAGCCGGGTGAGTGGGTCGTGCAGCGTCGCCAGTGCCAGTTCGGCATTGGCCTTGGCCAGCGATTGCGCCAGCACATCGGTGCGCTGCTGAAAGCGGCGCGACAGCAACGAAATGACCAGCGCCAGCATCAGCAGGACCAAGGTCACCAGCACCACGACCGCCGTCAGCCACGACAACGGCAGATGCGTCTCGGCAACCGCGCCACACACGCTACCGGGCGCGAACTGCGCGGCGGCCATGCCGGTGTAATGCATGCCCACGATCGCCACGCCCATGATCGAGGCGGCGATCAGACGCAGGCTGGAGCGTTGCCCATCGTGGCGCAGCCGGAACGCGATCCACAACGCGGCAGCAGAGGCGCCGATGGCGATGGCGATCGACAGCCCGAACAGCAGCGGGTCGTAGCGAATGGCCGGCACCATGCGCAGCGCATCCATGCCCATGTAATGCATCAGCGCGATGCCAAGCCCCATCAACAGCGCACCCAGGCCCAACCGGAGCAACGGCAGGTCCGTGCGCGAGGTCAGCCAGAGCGCCAGCGCCGAGGTCAGGATCGCCGCCAGCATCGAATAACACGTCAGCGCCAGGTCGTAGCCCAGCGGAATCGGCAGGCGGAACGCCAGCATGCCGACGAAGTGCATGGACCAGATGCCCATGGCAATGGCGCCGCCCACCAGCCACGCGGCCGCGATGCCGCCGCGACTGGCAGTGGTACGTGCGGCCAGATACAGCGCGGTGTAGGAAGCCAGCACGGCCACCACCAGCGACAGCATCACCATGCCAGGGTTGTAGGTTCCGACCACCTATCCAGTTCCCACGTCGAAAGACGCGTTGCCCAAGACCTAGCGACCCCTTGCGCGACTTCTTGAGCGCGGGAAGCGGCCAATGCCATCAACCCCGCGTTGCCGCCACAGACGGCACGCTTCAAGGTCCTGCGGCCGTCCGCGTACGCAGTCGGCGTACGCAATCACGGCATGTTCGCCCACATCGACTGCCGGCGCGCCGGGGCCTGCCAACGAGACGCGTGCGCTTCCTTCCTGAGCGCGCCGGCATGGCCTGGCCGCCGGCGCGGCTCATGCCACCGAACTTTCCGGTTCCTCCGGCTCGATGCGGTTACGGCCGGAGCGCTTGGCCCGATACAGCGCTTCGTCCGCACGCGCCAGCAGCGAGGCGGCGGTGTCGCCGACGCGGAACCAGGACACGCCCACCGAACAGGTCACCTGCAGCGGGCGTGCGGCACCCACCTCGTACGGAGCAAGACTGAGCGCTTCGTGGATGGCGCGCAGCCGCTGCTGGCTCTGTTGGCTCATGCCTGGCAGCAACAGCAGCAATTCTTCGCCGCCGTAGCGGCCCACCTTGTCCGAATCGCGCAGGCAGGCCGTCAGCCGCGCGCCCACCTTGGCCAGCACCGCATCGCCGACCAGATGCCCATGTTCGTCGTTGACCTGTTTGAAGTGGTCCAGATCGATCAACACCACCGCCAGCGGATGCTCGCCGTGCGCGTAGCCCTGCAGTTCTTCGGCCATCGCTTCCAGGATGCCGGAGCGATTGAGCAGGCCGGTCAGTGCGTCGTGGCTGGCCTTCAAGGCCAGCGCCGCACGCGCGTTTTCCAGTTCGCGTTTTTCGCGCTCCAGTTGGTAAGTGCGCTCGGATACCAATTCGGCCAGCATGCGTTCGCGCGCCACCAGATGGCGGTGCCGCCAGCGCCACAGGCCGATCAGCAGGCCGCCGCCGATCAACACATACAGCGCAATCGCCGGCGGGCTGCGCCACCACAGTGGCGCGACCGCGAAGGGCAGGTCGGCGATCGGCGAAGCGGTGCGACGGTAGCGGTCCAGCACCTGTACCTGCAGACGGAAATGCCCGGAGGGCAGCGGCGGCTGGTCGATGGACAGGTTGTCGCTCTGGATCCACTGGTCGTGCAGGCCGAGCAGGCGATAACGCACCGTCAGGCGGCTGGGGTCGTCGTAGACCTCCATCGTCGACAGCTCGATGTGCAAGGGCTTGTCGCTCCAGCCCAGCAGCTGCCCGCGCTGCACCGGCATGCCGCCGCGGCTGACGCTGTCGATGCGCACGCTGGGCTGGCGTTCGTCGAACAGGCGCGCCGGGTCGCTCACGTGGCTCACGCCGCGTGCGGTGCCGATCCACACCGAACCATCCGGATCTTCGGCAAACGCAGCCTCGGAAACGTCATCCCAGATCAGCCCCTGCGACTGCGACAGATGCGCCCAGCGCTCGCCGTCGTAAACCTCGACGCCGCGTGCATGGCCGACCCAGACCCGGCCGACGCTGTCGCCGCGCAGCAGGTACACGCCGACATCGCGCAGCGCCTCGTCGCTGATTTCCTGAAGGTCCAGGCCGTCGTGCAACAACATGCCGTGCCACAGGCCGGGGCGATAGAACGCCAGCCATACCTCACCGCTGTCGCTGATGTGGAACTTGGCGATCCATGGCTCCGGCGTGCCGCCGTTGACCTTGACCTTGGACCACCGCCCATCGCGCAGCCGGAACAAGCCGTTGGAGCTGGAAACCCACAGCGTGCCGTCGGCGGTTTGCTGGACGTCGGTGTAGGCGATGGCGGGCACGTCGGCCACCTCCTGCAGGCTGCCGCCGTCGAGCGGGTGTTCGATCACGAACAAGCCGCCGGCGCTGAGCATCCACAGCCGGCCCTGGCGGTCGATCAGCAGGCGACGCGCAGTGCGCGGCAGCTTCGCGATCTGCGCGCTGTGCCCGTCCGGCCAGGTGCGGCGCAGGAAACCGGCCGAATTCAGCGTCCACAGGGTGCCGTCTGCGCTGCGCTGCATGCCCACGACCTGGATCCCGGCGCTGTGCAGGGCCGGGACGAAGCGCTCGCCCGGGTCGGCCTGGCGGCCGATGCCGTGCTCGTTGCCGACCAGCAGCGCGCCTTGCGCGTCGCGGGCGATCGACCAGGTCGGCGCGGCCGGCATGCCTTGCGAAGCGTCCCAGTTTTCGATCCATTCGTAGCCGGCCCAGCGCACCAGCCCTTCGCCGTCGACGGTCATCCATACATCGCCGTCGCGATCCACCAAGATCGCATCGCTGCTGCCGGGCGGTAGCCCATTGTCCGCGCCGAAAGTGCGCCAGTGGCCGTTTTCCCAACGCGCCAGTCCGTCGTTACGACGCACCAGCACGCGTCCTTCGCGGTCCATCACCAGCGATGCCGGCCGCCCGACCGTGCTGCCATCCAGCAGCGGCAGCGAGCGAACACTGAAGGCGGTCGTCCCGCGCGCGCGATAGAGCAGGGTGCCCGCACCGCGCACCCACAGCCCGCCATCGTGGTCACGCAACACGCTGTACCACCGGTCGTCCGGCACGCCGTGTTCGGGCCCGAACACCTGCACCTTGCGCTGCGCATCGATGGCGCACAGCTTACGTGCGCAGCCCACCCACAGCGTGTCGCCGTCCACCGACAGGCTCAGCGACTTCGCCAACTCGGGAACGCGTACCCGGGTTGCCGTGTCCAGCAACGGTTCGCTGTGCCAGCGATCGTTGGCGCGGCCCTGCAGGATTTCCAGCGTGCCGCCATTGGCCAGCACCGTGCCCCAGGACAGGGTGGCGAGCTGCATCTGCTCCCCCAGGTGCTCGGCTTCATCCGGCTGCAGTTTGCGGAAGCCGTGCTCGTCGCCGACGAACAAGGCCTGGAAGCCGGCCACCCATAGTCGCCCATCGGCGGTTTCGGCGATCGAGGTGGTGGGCTCGTTGCGCAGGCCATCCAGCGGGACCTGTTGGAAGATGCGCCCGTTGTAGCGATACAGCCCGCTCTCGGTGCACACCCACAGCAAGGTGGCGCGGGTCTGCAGCAGGCAGGTACCGGCAAGCCCGAGCAGGCCCTGGTCGTGGGCATAGCGGCGGATGCTGGCGCTTTGCGCACCGGCCAGGTCGGCCAACGACAGCAACGCCAACAGCAACACCATGGCAAGCGGTGCACGCCGGTGCGATGACCTCCATTGGCGGTGCTCAAACCCCACGGACGTTGCAGTCTCCCACGCATCGGCAATGCGGTCCGCGCCCCTCGCGCGGTGTCTCAGCCTTGCCTCGGCAACCCCCCATCGCAGGCTGCATTGGAACAACTAGCGGCGGCCGACGCGTATTTCTTTAATGCTTCAGCGAGCATGACAGCGTGAGGATCTGGCGAACGCGGCTGTCAGCTCGCGTGTTGTACGACGCTGGTCACACGTTTGCGCAAGCACAATCACCCGCAATCCCTACAGGGCTTTCCACGCGTGGTCATTGGCAGGAGCAGCGTGTGTTGATCGAAGGCTGCACTCGGTTGCCAGCGCTCAGGTGCCTTCAGGGTCCGCGTGGGACGGGTGCGGCGCGCGGCTTAAGTCACCTGCGCTGCCGTCACACCTGATCGAACGTGTCCAGCGGCACGTGGTCGTAATCGACACGATTGCGGCCACTGCGCTTGGCCCTGTACAGCGCCGCGTCGGCGCGCGCCAGCAGTTGCTCAAGCGTTTCGCCACGCTGAAACCAGGCCACGCCGACCGAACAGGTGACATGCAGCCAGCCGCCATCGATGGGGTAGTCGCCGCAGATGCCGCGGTGCAGGGCGTCCAGCCGATGCGTGGCATCCAGGTTCAAACCAGGCAGCAGCGCCAGCAATTCTTCGCCGCCGTAACGGCCGATGCGGTCGTCGCCGCGCATCAGGGTGTCCATGCGGCGGCCGACCCCGGCCAGGACGGCGTCGCCGGCCAGATGGCCATGCTGGTCGTTGACCAGTTTGAAGTGGTCCAGATCGATCAACACCACCGCCAGCGGACGCCCGTTGTGTTCGGCATGCAGCAGCATCTCGCGCAACGCGGCCAGGATGCCGGCGCGGTTGAGCAGGCCGGTGAGTTCGTCGTGGGTGGCCTTGAGCGAGAGTTCGGCGCGCGCTGCTTCCAGATCGCGCTTGTCCTGTTCCAGCTCGGCGGTGCGCTTGGCTACCAGCTGCTCCAGTTCGCGCTTGCGTCGCAGCAGTTTGGCGGTGCGCCAACGCAGCAGCGCGATCACCGCCGCGATGCTCAGCAGCACGTATCCGACAATGGCCCAAACGCCCCGCCACCACGGTGGCACCAGCTCGAACCCGAAGCGGGTGATCGGGCTGCTGCTGCGCTGGTAGGCATCCATCGCCTGCACTTCCAGCGTGTAACTGCCCGGCGGCAGCAGCGGGTAGGTCAGGTGGCTGAGCGAGGTGCTGGTCCAGCTGGCCTGATGGCCTTCGACCCGGTAACGGAAGCTGACGCGGTCCGGGCCGCCCTCCGCCCCCGGGGTGCTGAGTTCCACATCCAGCGGCACCTGCGACCACTCCACCCGGGCTTGCGGCAGCAGCGGTTGGCTGCCGCGGCGCACATGCAGGATGTCCACCCGCAGCGGCGCCGCGGCGAACACGCGCATCGGATCCAGCAAGTGGGTCAGGCCACGGCTGCTGCCGAGCCAGACGCTGCCATCGGTATCTTCGAAAAATGCATTGGCCGACATGTCGTCCCACAACAGCCCTTCCGTGCGCGTGGCCCGCGCCCAACGCCCGTTCTGGTACACATCCAGGCCCTGGCTGCTGCCCAGCCATAGCCGGCCCTTGCTGTCGTGACGCAGGATGAAGGGCATCACCCGTGCCACCAGCGGGTCGTCCACGGCGGCAAGCGTCAACCTGCCGTCGGCCTGCAGCCGGCCGTGCCACAGCCCGGTATCGCGCAGCGACAGCCAGACTTCGCCATCGGCGCTGAAATCGAGCAGGAAGAAATCCTGGCTAGGCAGGTCGCCGCGCACCTGCACGCGCTGCCAGCGGCCGTCTTTGGCCTGCAGGAACAGGCCTTCGCGCGTGCTGGCCCACAGCCGCCCCTGCGGATCCAGGTCGATATCGCCCACGAAGGCGGCCGGCAGCGCCGTTTCGCGCTCGGCGCTCAGTGGGGTGCCGCGCTGCACGCGGTACAGCCCGCGCGGGGTGGTGATCCACAAAGTGCCGGCCGTATCGAACATCAGCCTGTTGATCGGCAGGTCGAGCTGCAGCACATCGGTGGTCTTGCCGCTACGCGGGTCGCGCCGCGCCACGGCCCCGGACGAGCGCGCCACCCAGGCCGCACCATCGTCCGGCGACAGCGCAATGGAAATGGACTGCAGCAGGGGTTGGCCGTTCTCCAGCGTCCACGGCTGCATGCGTCCGCTACGCGGATCGAGCACATTGGAGCCCGCATCGCCACCGACCAGCAGCTCACCGCCGGGCAGCCGCTGGCTCACCCAGGTCGGCGCTTCGGCCAGGCCCTGGCTTTCGTCCCAGTGTTCGATGGTGCCGTAGCCCAGCCAGCGCTGCACACCCAGGCCGCGCGTGCCGATCCACAGCTGGCCGGTGCTCTGCATCATCAACGGGCCGACCATGGGGCTGATCTGCAGCCCCTGGCTCTGACCGAAGTAGCGCCAATGGTCGCCTTCCCAACGCACCAGGCCGCGGTCCGAGCGCGTCAGCAGGCGGCCCTGCGCATCTTCCGACAGCGTCGTGGCACCGGAGAGGGTGTCGAATCGGGTGCCCGCCGGCGCCGGGCGATTGCGGAACACGTGCTCGCCGGCAGCACGTGACAGCACCAGCCCGCCACCGCGCAACCACAGGGTGCCCAGGCGATCACGAAAGATCGCGCGCCATTGCCGTTCGGGCACGCCGTCGTTCTCGGCCAGCAAGGTGATCTTGCCGCTGGCATCGATCCGGCAGACGTGCTGGCCGCAGCTGGCCCATAACGCGGTTCCATCGGCCAGCAAGGCCCTGCCGGCCGGCAAGAGGCGTCCATCGTCCAACTGCAAGGGCAGGGGGTGGACCGACCAGCCGCCTGCGGCACTGGGCGACAACCGCAGCAGGCTGTTTTCGCTGACCACCACCACGCCATCGGCGTAGGCGGCAACGACATTGCCGCTGTCGGCGCGGATCGGTTTGCCATCGCGCAGCACCTGCACGAAGTCGTTGCCCTCGCGCACGAACAGGCCATTGGCGCTGGACACCCACAGACGTCCGGCCGCATCCAGCCCGAGCGCGCGGATATAGCGCGCATCCAGCCCGCTCTCCTTGCCGACCGGGGTAAAGCGTTCGCGTTCGAAACGGTGCAGCGCCAGCTCGGTGCCGACCCAGACCACACCCTGGCGGTCTTCGAGCAGGCTGTTGACGGTCATGCCCTGCAGGCCATCGGCCTGGGCGTACTCGCGGAAGCTGTAGGTTTGCGCCCAGCTGGTGCTGGAGATCAGCACCGCCGCCAGCAACAGCCACGCCCTTGCATGCAGGCGGGCGCCTTGCAATCGCATCGGGGCCAACAGCGCGGGCACAGTGAGCATCGATTCCCGTGGGATGGAGAGGTGTTGGACGACGATACGCAGCGTCAATCGTGTAGGGGTTTTGACGGCTGCGCGTTCAGAAACTTGAGACCATTCACGGTGTTGCGAGCTCCAGGATGGAGCGGTGCGATCAAGGCGCCAGTTTGCTGGCAGCCTTTTTGCGGCCACTGATATCGATGCGCGATCAGGCCGTCAGCTCTCTGGCGGCATCGAAGGCGGTATCGAACATGCGTTGCACCGGCGGGGCGAACTCGCTGGCGAAACTCGACAGCAGGAACAGCCCCAGCAACACCGTCAGCGGCAGGCCCAGTTGCATGGGGTTCAATGCCGGCGCCGCCTTGGCCAGTGCGCCGAAGGCCAGGTTGACCGCCAGCATCGCCACTATCATCGGCAAGGCCAGGGTCAACCCGCCGCGCAGGATCTGCAGGAACAGGGTGGGCGCTACTTCGGCGAATGCGCCGGCATCGGGCAACGCGGTCCCGATCGGCAACGCCTTGTAACTGTCCACCAGCAATGCAATCACCGCCAGGTGCCCGTTGGCCGCGAAGAACAGCAGCCCGAAGCCGAGATAGAACCACTGCGCGATCACCCCCGACGTCACGCCGCGCATGGGGTCGGACATCTGCGCGAACGACAGGCCGGTGGACTGCGACACCAGTTCGCCGGCCAATGCGCCGGCTTCGAAAATCAGCTTCAGCATGAAGCCCATGCTGGCCCCGACCGCCAGCTCGCGCGCAATGCTCAGCACCGCCTGCGCGGTAAAGCCGTCCCACTCCGGCACCGGCGGCAGGATCGGCGCCAGCACCATCGCCAGCGTTCCGGCCAGCATCACCCGCACCCGTCCGGGCACCGCCCGCGTCCCGATCAACGGCATTGCGGTCAGCAACGCACCGGTACGCAGCATGGTCCACATGATCGCCCCGACCATCGCGAACGCGCGCTGGCCATCGATCACCATCTGGGTTGCAGCATCCATCCGCGCTGGCCCGCTAGCCGATCAGATGCGGAATGCGCTGGAACAGCGCAATGGTGAACTCCACCAGATGCCCCAACAGCATGCTGCCGGTGGCAAATAGCGTGGCCGTCAGCGCCACTGCCTTGGCCACGAAGGCGATGGTCGGTTCGTTCAACTGGGTGGCGGCCTGCACCACGCCAATCACCACGCCGACCACCAGCACGGCCAGCAACATCGGTCCGGCAATCCACAGGACGGTGACCAGGCCACCACGCAATTCAGTCAGGGCGATTTCAGGGCTCATGGGAGGTGCTGATGCAAGTGGGATGCCAAAGGGGTGGGATTGGGGATTCGGGATTGGTTGGCGAACGGGGATCTGAGTTGCCTCGTGTTGCACTGGCTGTCGCTGTCGCTGTCGCTGTCGCTGTCGCTGTCGCTGCGCTCTGGCTTTAGTTTGCTGTTGCTCTGCTTTCGGCTTTTCGGGCCCCCATACCGCAGCGGCAGGCCACGTGGGTCAAACCCCGAAGGGGCGGCGCGCAAGGATGCGCGACGTTTTTCTAAGGGACATGGATGTCCCTTAGAAAAATCCCACGTGGACTGCGTACCCGGAGCGCCTTGGCGCGGAGGGGCGCGAGGACGGGGTGTGTTTCTTTGGTTACTTTCTTTGCACAAGCAAAGAAAGTGACTCCCCCCCGAAGGGGGACGAAAGCCTTGCACTCGCTTGTAGCTCTTGCTCGTCCATCTGATCCAGATACAGATCAAATGCTTTCACGCCCTATGGGCGCGAGTTACTTTTCTTTGCTTGTGCAAAGAAAAGTAACCAAAAGAAAGCACACCCCGTCCTCGCGCCTTCCGCGCTGGGCGCTCCAGGTCCGCATGCCATCCGGGAATTTTTCAAAGGGACGTCCATGTCCCTTTGAAAAACGTCGCGCATCCATGCGCGCCGCCCCTGCGGGGTTTGGCCCGAATGGCCTGCCGCTGCGGTATGGGGCCCCTGAGAAGCAAGAAGCAAAAGCAAGAACTAAGCACTAAGCACTTAAGAACTAAGCACGAGGCCGCAAGCGCCTGGGCACTACAGCTGTGCTGTGCGGCGGCTTCTACAAAACACACTCCACTGGCTGGCAGGTGCTACCGCGCGCCACGCACGCCCACCCCTACGACGCGTTAAAGCTCGCAGCCAGCGTCCCCACCACCAGCACCCACCCATCCACCAGGATGAACAACAGAATCTTGAACGGCGCGGAGATCAGCATCGGCGAGAGCATCATCATGCCCATCGACATCAGCACGCTGGCCACCACCAGGTCGATGATCACGAACGGGATGAAGATCAGGAAACCGATTTCGAAGGCGGTCTTCAGCTCGCTGGTCACGAACGAGGCCACCAGCACCGGGAACGGTACCGCGTCCGGGCCGGCGTACTTGCCGTCGCCGGCCATGCCGGCGAAGGTCATCAGGTCGGTCTCGCGGATCTGCGCCAGCATGAAAGCGCGCAGCGGCTGCGTGGTGAGCGTCCAGGCAGTGGAAAAATCGATCTGGTTATTGAGGTACGGCTGCAGTCCGGCGCCCCACATCTTCTGCCACACCGGCATCATCACCAGCGCAGTCAGGAACATCGCCAGGCCCAGCAGCACCTGGTTGGACGGGGTCTGGCCGGTACCCAGCGCCTGGCGCAGCAGGCCCAGCACGATGGTGATGCGGGTGAAGGCGGTCAGCACCAGCAGCATCGACGGCAGCAGGGTGATCGCCGTCATCAGCAGCAAGGTCTGCAGCGGCAGGCTCACCGGCTGGTCGCCGATGCGGCCCACGCTCACGTTCGGCAGCGACGGCAACTGGTTGGAACCGGCCGGCACCGCGGCAGGGGGCGCTGCCGGTGCCGCGGCCTGCGCCATTGCCGGCAGCGCGGCCGGGCTGGCCGCGGCCAGCGGCGGGCAACTCATCACCAGCAGGATCAGCACCAGGCGCACACTGCGCCCCCAACGATTCCAACGGCTCAACATGTCACGGGTCCTTGCGCAGCTTCTGGGCGAGCAGCTGGGCGAAATTGGGAAGTTGCTTGAAAGCGGGCAGGGTGGGGGCGGGCGCGGTCGGCAGCGGTTCGGGCAAGGTGTGCAGGGTGCTGATGCCGCCGGCGGTCACACCGAGCAACAACTGCTGGCCGTTCACCTCCACCACCACCACACGTTCCTTGGCACCGACTGCCAGGCTGGTCACCACTCGCAGGCCCTCGGTGCTGCGGAATCCGCTGCCGGGCATGCGCTTGAGCAACCAACCCAGGCCGACGATCAGCGCAAGCACCAACAGCAATGCAAAGACTGCGCCAAACAGGCTGGGCGAGGACGGCGCCTGCGCGCCGACCTGGGTCGCCTTGGCCGCGACCGGCGCGGCAGCGGCCAGCAGGCCGATCACCGCAGCCTCCGGATCCGTTCGCTGGGGCTGACCACGTCGGTCAGGCGGATGCCGAAACGGTCGTTGATGACGACCACTTCGCCGTGCGCGATCAGGGTACCGTTGACGTAGACGTCCAGCGGTTCGCCGGCGCCGCGTTCCAGTTCCACCACCGAGCCCTGGTTGAGCTGCAGCAGGTTGCGGATCGGAATGCGTGCGCGGCCCACTTCCAGCGACAGGGTCACCGGTACGTCCAGGATTACGTCCAGGTTGAGGTCGGCCGCGTTCTGGTCCTGCTCGGCCTGCAGGCTGTCGAAGGTGGCAGGCGAGGCGTCGAGGATGTCGGAGTTGATCATTTGCTGGAGTCCTGGGAGGGAACGGCGCGTGGGGCTTGCACGCCGGGCGGGCGTACGGCGGTGATCTTGACGGCGTTGTTGCCATTGGAAACGCCGAATTCGCCGGTGAATAAGGGGATGTCTTCCACGCACAGCGGCACCTGGGCGGGCAGGTCGATCGGCAGGATGTCGCCGACCTTCAAGCCGGTGAGCTGGCGCAGGCTCATGCGCTTGCTGGCCAGCACGCTGGACAGGGTCACCTCGGCGGTGTCCAGCTGCTCGCGCAGCATCACGTTCCAGGAGTCGTCGCGGTCGTTGCGGTCGCTCTGGATGCCGGCATCGAGCAGTTCGCGGATCGGCTCCAGCATCGAATACGGCAGGGTGATGTGGATCTCGCCGCCGCCGCCTTCCAGCTCCACATGGAACCGGCACACCACCACGTACTCGCGCGGGGTGACGATGTTGGCGAAGTGCGGGTTGATCTCCGAATTGATGTACTCGAAGTCCACGTCCATCACCGGCGCCCATGCTTCCTTCAGGTCGGCGAAGGTCTGCTTGAGCATCAGCTGGATCACGCGCATCTCGGTGGCTGTGAATTCGCGGCCTTCGATGCGGGTGTGGAAGCGACCGTCGCCACCGAAGAAGTTGTCCACCACGGTGAACACCAGGGTGGGTTCGAACACGATCAGGCCGGTGCCACGCAGCGGCTTGAACCGAATCAGGTTGAGGTTGGTCGGCACATACAGCGAGTGCATGTACTCGTTGAACTTGACCAGGTCGATGCCGCGCACCGACAGGTCGGCCGAGCGCCGGATCAGGTTGAACAGGCCGATCCGCCACAACCGCGCGAAGCGCTCGTTGACCATCTCCAGCGTCGGCATGCGCCCACGGATGATGCGGTCCTGGCTGGACAGATCGTATTGGCGCGCCTCGCCAGGCAGCGGCTCCGGTTCGGTGTTGACCGCGCCCGAATCCACGCCATGCAGCAGGGCATCGATTTCGTCCTGGGAAAGCAGATCACTGACGCTCATCGGGCAGGCCTTACTGGGTCACGAAACTGGTGAACAGCAATTCTTCGACGCACTTCTTGCCGGTCTCGCTGGTCATGACCTTCTGCGCTTCGGCCAGGGCGGACTTCTGCAGCTTCTGCTTGCCGGCCAGGTCGGCCACGTCGGTGGCCTTGACCTGCGACAGCAGCATCAGCAGGTGGGCGCGGATGGCCGGCGCGTTCTCGGTGATGAGCTTGAGCTCTTCGGGGTCGCGGGTGACCAGCTGCACTTCGACCTGCAGGTACTGCGGGCCATCGCCGGGGTCGGCCAGGTTGACCACGATGGCCGGGTCCATCGGGAAGTACTGCGCCGGCTTGGGCACTTCGGCCACCTTGGGGGCGTCGTGCTTGCCGCCCTTTTCCTCGCCCTTGTGGCCCAGGAAGAACCAGGCGCCGCCGCCAGCGGCTGCCAATACCACCACACCGATGGCGATGAGCAGGATGGGCTTCTTGCCGCCCTTCTTCTTCTCGCCCTTGTCGTCTTTATCGTCGGTCTTCTTGGGTTTTTCAGCCGCTGCCACAGTCTGCTCCAGGGGAATGCTCACCCTGTCGATGCAACTGGCATGCCAAAACCGCGTCGGTTTCCTGGCGCAGGCCATGTGGAAAGCAAAAAGCCCCCGCAGCCCTTGCGCTGCGGGGGTGGAAGGGCGTCATCGGCTACCGGCCGGGCGCGCGGATCAGCGGCGCCGGGGCGTGCCCGGCACGCCGCATCAGGCGTAGGCGTCCAGCAATCCACGCTGGCGTAACACCACCGACGGAATTCCGACGGGCGGGGCGTCGTCCAGGGTCAGGCCGTTGCCGCTGTCGTTGCCGCCATTGCGATTGCCCGCCGAATGCTGCTGTTGCTGACCGACATCGGCCTGGCCAAGCTGGAAGCCGTTCTGGCCGAGCATTTCGCGCAGCCGCGGCAGGCTCTGTTCCAGCGCCTGGCGGGTGTCGGCATTGGCGGCGGTGAAGCTGGCATTGACCTTGTCGCCCTCCAGATGCAGGCGCACCTCGACCGGACCCATCTCGTTCGGGGTCACCTTGATGTGGGCATGGCCGATCTTCTGGTCCGCCAGCCAGCTCATACGCGCGCCGATGGCGTCGTCGAAATTGTCGCTGCCCAGGTCCGGGGTGGGCGTTGGCGAGGCGCTGAAGATCGGCGCCGCATCCTGCAGACGGGTCGGCCCTGGTGCGGTGGCGGTCGGCAGTACGAATGCCGGGGCGTCCGGCGCTGCCGGGGCGGCGCTGTCGTCGGCGGCCGGTTCCAGCGCCTTGGCGGCCATGCTCATCAATGCGGCGGTCTGCGCGTCGCCGCTCACGGCGGTGGTCGAAGTCGGCTTGTCGCCCGCAACGGCGGCCGGCATCAGCGCTCCCAGCGCGGGCAGGGTGGTGCCAGCGTTTGCAGTGGCGGCGGCTGCGGTTGCATCGGTGGGCACTGCGGTGGCGGTCGCGGTAGCGCCGTTGGCACCGGCCATGCTGGCCGTCAGTGCCGCCGCTGCGGCCGCCAGCACATCGCCACCCGGCAGCGCCTGCGCCAGCAGGCCCATGCCGAAGCCACCCAGCCCGGCCGGCGGCCAGCCGGCATCGGTCGCGGCGGCTGTCTCTGCGGGCGCGTCTTCGCTGGTAGCGGCAGCCTTGGCGGGCTTGCCCGTCTTGGTGGCAGTGCCCGCCGTGCTCTTATCGGTAGTTGCCGCGTCCTTGGCGGTACTTGGCTTGGCCTGCTTGGCATCGCCGTCCTGCGCCCGCGGCCGGGCAGTGGCATCGCCGGCCGCATCGTCGCGGGTGTCCTCGTCGCTGCGGTTCCTGTCGGACTGATTGGGCTTGGGTGCGGACTGCTTGGCAGGCACGCGCTCGGGTGCCTGCGGGGGGGCCTGGTTCGGCGTGTTGGCCGGATTGAGCATGCGCGCAAACTGGTCCTGGCCTGCGTCCGGTTCGGACGACGGGTCGCTGTAGCTGGATTTCTTGCCGGTGCCGGCAAGCGCACCAAGGCCGGCGGCGAAGGCGGACAAGGGATTCATGCGGATTCTCCGTGGGTGTCTTGGCTGCGGGCCAGGCGCGAACGACGGGCGCCGAGGTCGTCCATCTCCCGCTGGTCGCGGCGTTCGATCACTTTGTTTTCCTGGGCACGGTAGCTGGCGGCCAATTGCTCCAGCACCTGCTTCTCGCGGCTGGCCAGCAGCAGGCGGGTGCGCTCGGCTTCGACCTTGGCGATATTGCTTTGCACGGTCTGCGCCTGCTGCAGCACGGCGCTGTCCAGGCGGTCCAGGAAGGCGCGGCGGTTGCTCAGCGCCACCGCGCTGGTGCCGGCCATCTGGCTGTTGGCGTATTCCTCGGCGTAGCGGCGCAATTCTTCCAGGCGCGACTGGTGGGTCTCCAGGACGCGCTGGCGCTCGGCCAGGTCGCGGGCGACCTTGTCTTCCTGTTCCTGCGCGCGGCGCAGCAGTGGGTCGATCCGTTTGGACTGCATCATGGATTAGTTCTCGGGTTCGACCAGTTGTTGCAGGGCGGACAGGCTGTCGCTCAGCAGCGAGGCCTTGTGCACGTCCTGGCCGAGGAATTCGACGATTTCCGGCCAACGCGCCAATGCTTCGTCGGTGGCCGGGTCGCTGCCGCGCTGGTAGGCGCCGATGGCGATCAGGTCGCGGTTGGCGGTGTAGGCCGAGAGCAGCCGCTTGAGCTTGCGGATACGCAGGCGCCAGGTGTCGTCGGCGATGTCCTGCACCACGCGGCTGACCGAGGATTCCAGGTCGATGGCCGGATACAGGCCGCTGTCGGCAACCCGACGCGAGAGCAGGATATGGCCGTCGAGAATGGCGCGGGCGGCGTCGGCGATCGGGTCCTGCGGGTCATCGCCTTCGGTCAGCACGGTGTAGAAGGCGGTGATCGAACCGCGGCCCTTGGCGCCGTTGCCGGCACGCTCCACCAGCGCCGGCAATTTGGCGAACACCGACGGCGGGTAGCCGCGGGTGGTCGGCGGCTCGCCGACCGACAGGCCGATCTCGCGCTGCGCCTGGGCGAAGCGGGTCAGCGAATCCATCAGCAGCAGCACGTTCAGGCCCTGGTCGCGGAACCATTCGGCGATGGCGGTAGCGCGGTAGGCGCCATGCAGGCGTGCCAATGGCGGGCGGTCGGCCGGCGCGGCCACGACCACGGCGCGGCGCAGGCCTTCTTCGCCCAGGGTGGTTTCGACGAAATCGCGTACTTCGCGGCCACGTTCGCCGATCAGCCCGACCACGATGACGTCGGCCGAGGTGAAGCGGGTCATCATGCCCAGCAGCGTCGATTTACCGACACCGGAGCCGGCGAACAGGCCCACGCGCTGGCCGCGGCCGATCGGCAGCATGGCGTTGATGGCGCGCACGCCGACGTCCAGCGAGGTGGTGATGGGCTCGCGCGCCAGCGGGTTGATCGACACGCCAGCCATGCCGATGCTGCCTTCGGCGCGGATCGGGCCCTTGCCGTCCAGCGGGGTGCCATCGCTGTCGATGACGCGGCCGAGCAGGCCTTCGCCCACTTCCACGCCGCCGCGGCGCCGCGAGGGCACCACCCGCGCATTCGGCAGCAGGCCATGCAGTTCGGCGCTGGGCATCAGGTAGGTCCGATCGCCGGCGAAGCCGACCACTTCGGCATCGACCCAGCCGCCATCGACCTCGACCTTGCAGGTGGCGCCCATCGGCGCTTCGCAGCCGGTCGCTTCCAGGGTCAGGCCGACCGCGCGGCGCAGGATGCCTTCGCGGATCAGGGTGCGGCCGGCGGTGGGCTCCAGGCCGAGGGTGCCCAGCCGCGTGGCCAGGCGCAGATTGCGTGCATCCAGCCAATCGGCCGGGGTGGCGCCGAACAGGGCGCTCACAGACCCGCTCCGGATTTGCGCATGACCGTCTCCAGCGCAGCCCGCAGGCGCGCGTCCAGGGTGCCGTCGATGCGCACGCTTTCGGCATGCACACGCAGATCGCCGCGGCTCAGGCTCATGTCCGGGGCCACCCGGGTGGTGCTGCTGGGCGCCAGATGCGGCAGCAGCGCGGTGATGTCGTCCGGGTGAAGGCGGACTTCGACTTCGCGGCCGGCGCCGCCAACCGCATCGACCGCCTCGCCGACCAGGTCGGCCAGCAGCTGCGGGTCGGCCTGATAGGCACGGCCGACCAGCTGGCCGGCGATGCGTACGGCCAATTCGCCGAGCGCGCCGACCACTTCGTTTTCCAGCCGCGCCAGCGGGCGGGTGAAGTTGTCCAGGATGCCGTCGATCTGCGCGGTGAGCCGGCGCACTTCCGACTGGCCCTGGGCGAAGCCTTCGGCATGCCCGCGCGCGAAACCCTCGTGCTGGGCGGCATCTTCGATGGCCTGGATCTCTTCCAGGGTCGGCGGGCGCAGCACCGGCTCGAGCATGGCAGGTTCTTCGTAGTCCGGTTCGGGCAGGGCCGGGGCAAGCTGCAGGTCCGGGGCCAGCCAGCGGGTGACCACCTCATTCATACCATGGCCTCCGCACCGGCGCCGCCCAGGCTGATGGCGCCCTCGTCAGCCAGGCGGCGGACGATGGTGAGGATTTCCTTCTGCGCCGCTTCCACGTCGGCAAGGCGCACCGGGCCGCGCGCTTCCATGTCCTCGAGCAGGATTTCGGCCGCGCGCTGGGACATGTTGCGGGTGATCTTCTCGCGCACCTTGACGTCGGCGCCGCGCAAGGCCAGGCCCAGGCGCTCGCCGGAAACCTCGCGCAGCAGCGTCTGCAGGCCACGGTCGTCCAGGTCCACCAGGTTGTCGAACACGAACATCAGGTCCTGGATCTTGCCGGCCAGGTCGGCGTCGATCTTGCCGATCTCGCCCAGCACGCCCTGGTCGGCGCCGGTGTCCAGGAAGTTGAGGATGTTGGCCGCCACCTTGATGCCGCCCACGTTGGACGATTTCAGGTTCTGGTTGCCGGCGAATTGACGCTCCATGATGTCGTTGAGCTCGCTCAGCGCGTTCGGCGGAATGCCGTCCAGGGTGGCGATGCGCAGCAGCACGTCGGCGCGGGTGCGCTCGGGCAGCAGCTTCAGCGCCTCGGCGGCCTGGTCGCTGTCCAGATGCGCCATGACGATGGCAATGATCTGCGGGTGTTCGTTGCGCACCAGGTCGGCAACCGCACGCGGGTCCATCCACTTCAAGGTATCCAGGCCGGTGGTGTTGCGGCCCAGCAGGATGCGGTCGATCAGGCCACCGGCCTTGTCGGCGCCCAGCGCCTGGATCAGCACGTTGCGGATGTAGTCGTCGGCGCCCACGCCCAGCGAGGTCTTGCCCGCCAGTTCGCCGTTGAACTCGTCCATCACCTTTTCGACCTGGTCGCGCGAGATGCCGGTCATGGTGGCCATGGCGATGCCGATCTTCTGCACCTCCTTGGGATCCATGTGCTTGAGCACTTCGGCCGCGTCGCTCTCACCCAGCGACAGCAACAGCACCGCGGCGCGCTGGACTCCGGTCATCGGTTGTGTATCAGGCTTCACTGGCGACCCATCCCTTCACGACTTGTGCGACACGTTTTGAATCGGCTTTGACGGCCTCGCGCGCCAGGCGCATGCGCTCTTCGTAGGCGTCTGGCAGAGCGATCGGGGTCTTTTTGTCCTGACCGATCTGCGCGGTGTCTTCTTCCAGGCGTGGCATCAGGTCGTCGTCTTCGTCGACCATCCGCACGTCGGCGCTCTGTGGAGTGCCATCCTTGCCAGCCTTGCCTTGCTTGTCCTTGACCGCGGTCACGCCGGTGAGCTGACGCAGGGTGGGGCGCACCACACCGAACAGCAGCGCCAGCACCACCACCGCACCGACCAGCAGGCGCAGACCGTTCTGCACGCGCGGATCTTCCCACCACTTCGGACCTTCTTCACCAGCCACCGCTTCGCGCACGAACGGGGCATTCATCACCGACACCGTGTCGCCGCGTGCCGCGTCGAAACCCACTGCCTGCTTGACCAGGCCTTCGATACGGGTGAGCTCGGCAGCGGTGAGCGGCTGTTCGACCATCTTGCCTTTGGCGCCGGGGCGCGGGACGTTGTCCAGCAGCACCGCCACCGAGACGCGCTTGATGCGACCGGCCGGCTGGCGGGTGTGTTGCAAGGTTCGGTCCAATTCGTAGTTACGGGTGGCGCTCTTGGAACTTTCGGTCGGCGTGGCCGGGGCGGCGGCCTGGCCGTTGGCGGCTGCCGGAGTGCCTGGCGCGCCGGCGACTGCCGGTGCCGGCGGCTGGCCGGGGCTATTGCTGGTGGCGCCCGGAGGGCCCTGCGGGCCGGTAGCGCTGGTGCTGGTGTCGCTGACCTGCTCGCTGCGCAGCTTGGCCGGCTCGCCGTTGTAGAGCTCGCGGGCCTCTTCGACCACCGAGAAATCCATGTCCACGCTGGTTTCCGGATTGACCCGGCCCGGGCCGGTCATCGGCTCCAGCAGTTCGCGGATGCGCTGGTTGTAGGAGCTTTCCTGGCGGCGCACCTGTTCGAACTGGGCAGCGTGCTGGGCCGCATCGCTGTTGGGGTCGGCGATGGAGAGCATGCGGCCGCTCTGGTCGACCACGGTGACGCGTTCGGGGGTCATGTCCGGAATGCTGGAGGCCACCAGATTGACGATGGCATCGACCTGGTTGCGCTCCAGGCCCTGGCCGCCGCGCAGTTCCAGCACCACCGAGGCGCTGGCCACATCGCGCTGGCGGGTGAAGGCGCTGGGCTTGGGAATGGCCAGGTGCACACGGGCCTCGCGCACCGGGCGCAGGGTGCCGATGGTGCGCGAGAGTTCGGTTTCCAGCGCGTGCTGGTAGCGGGCGTTTTCCACGAACTGGCTGACGCCGAAGCCCGGGTCCTTTTCCATCAGTTCGAAGCCGCCGCCGGTTTCCTTGCCGGTGAGGCCGGAGCCGGCCAGCTTGAGGCGGGCGTCGTACAGACGGTCCTGCGGCACCGAAATGGCGCCGGTGCCCTGGTCGATCTTGTAGGGAATCTGCGCGGTGCGCAGCAGGTCGGCCGCTTCGGCATTGCCCTTTTCGTCCAGGCCGGTGTGCAGCGATTGGTAGCCAGGCTTCTGCGACCAGAAGAACACCGCCAGACCGGCCGCGACCGCCAGGGCGATCATCGCCATCATGGTCAGCTTGCGGGTGATCTGCAGGCTGCGGACACGGTCGAACCATTGCCCCGCCTTTTCGGCGTTCTGGTTCATGTTTTCTTTACTGATCGCGAGTGCCATGTGTCGTCAACCTTTACAGCGGCATGTTCATGACGTCCTGATAAGCCTGGACGAGACGGTTGCGGACTTCCACGGTGGCGCGGAAGGCCACCTGGGACTGCTGGGAGGCGACCATGACCCGTGCCAGATCGGCATTGGGGTCGCCCATTTCGAATGCTTTGGACAGCGCGCCGGCCTTCTGCTGGGCCTCGTTGACGCCGCCGATGGCGCCGCGCAAGGTCTCGCTGAAGCTCGGCGCCTGCGTCGCCGGTGTCCCCTGCGTGCCGGCCAGTCCCTGGATCTGGTTGCCACGCGCCGCATCGCCTACCGCGCCCATCGAGCCTTGGCCCATCTGCGTCTGGTAGCTGCGGATCTGCGAGAGGATGGAGGTAACGGAGTCGCTCATGGGTGCGGTCAGCCAGGGAGGCAGTGACACCAATGCAAGCGGCGTGCCGAAAAGGCGCCGGGATTTCGGCGCGGGTACGTCTCTGTCGCGCCTGTCGTGGTCGGGCGCAGCGTGATGGCCCCCATCCGCCCTTCGGGCACCTTCCCCCGCAAGCGGGGGAAGGGAGCCGATGGATGGGCAGTTGCAGTGCAACCGACAGATCAAGCGCAGCCGGGCATGCTTCATGCGGCGCCAGAGTGCGGACGCACGCCCCCCACTCGCCCTTCGGGCACCTTCCCCCGCAAGCGGGGGGGGGAGCCGATGGATGGGCAGTTGCAGTGCAACCGACAGATCAAGCGCAGCCGGGCATGCTTCATGCGGCGCCAGAGTGCGGACGCACGTCCCCCATCCGCCGTTCGGGCACCTTCCCCCGCAGGCGGGGGAAGGGAGCCGATGGATAGTCAGTTGCAGTACACCCTGAGAATCAAGCGCAGCCAGGCGTTCCTTCTCCCGCTAGCGGGAGAAGGTGGCGCGCAGCGCCGGATGAGGGCAACACCGTCACAACCAGCGTAACCGCGCTAGCCCGGCAACCAGGCGGCGCGCCAGGTATCCAGATGGCTGCCGCTCAACATCCAGTCGCGGTGCACCGCCTCGCGCAACGCTGCGCCTTTCGCCGCTGACGCGTCCGGGTCGGCCAGATGTTCGCGAATGGCGCCGATCCAGTCGCGGTAGCGGTTCTTCACCAGCGTCACCGGCAGGCTGCCCTGGTAGCAGCGCACGTCGCTGGCGATCACCGGATACCCGCAGGCCCCGTATTCGAGCAGGCGCAGATTGCTCTTGCACTCGTTGAACAGGTTTTGCTCCACCGGTGCCAGCGCCAGATCCAGGTCCAATGCTGCCAGCGCGGCCGGGTAGCGGTCGATCGGCACGCCGGGCTGGAAGTGATGGATGTGCTGGCGCAGCGCGAATGGGTACATCCCCATGAACACCCACTCCACTTCGTCGGCCAATTCCCGCACTACATCGGCGATCAGTTCCAGATCGCCGGTATGGCTGGCGCCGCCGGCCCAACCCACCCGCGGCTTGCCACCCTGGCGCTCGCCTCGCGCCGGCAGATGTTCCCACCAATGCGGCGGCAGGCGGTTTTCGGCCACCCGGATATCGCTGTGCAACCCGGCGAACGCCTCGGCCAGGGCAGGGGTGGAAACCACAAACCGGTCCACCATGCCGAGCCCGCGCCGCACCGTCTTCAGGATGTCCTTGGGCATGTGCTCGCGGTGCGCGTTCTTCAGCGGCAAGTTGGGCAGGTAATCGTCCAGCTCGTACACCTTGAACGCGCGCGACAACGCCTTCATCCGACGCATGGCGTCCAGCCGCGCTTCGCCGACCTGGCGTTGCAGGATCACCACGTCCGGATCCTGGCGCGCCAGCTCGCTGATCTCCAGGTAGCCGTTGAACAATACCCCTTCGGCGATTCCGGCCTCCCGCAAGGCGCGCAGTGGCTGGATCACCCGGTAGTGGCCGCAGCCTTCGATATCGGCCGGCAACGCGATCACGCTCGGCAGCGGTCGCCACGACTGCAACGGCCGCCAGCTCGCGCGCGGGTCGGCCAGCGCGAAGCCGGCACCGGGGTCCAGCGAAAATCCCGGGTTGTAGGCCGGGTCGTTGGCCATCATCGGCAGCCACCGCGCGTACATTGCTTCCTCGTCGAGTGCCGTGGCGGGCGTGGTGTCGGGCGGATCGATCAACAGCTGCGCACGTGCCGCGAAGACATTGAGATAGCCGGCCTGCTGCAAGCGCAGGCACAGGTCGACATCGCTCCACTGCGCCAGCGCCGGCTCCAGGTCGAAGCCGCCGGCGTCCACAAACAGCTGGCGCGGCAGCATCAGGCATTCGCCACTCAGCGCGCTGTAGTTCTGGTCCAGTTGCAGGCGCTGCAGATAGCCCGATTCGTCGAATGCCGCACCTTCGAACGCGCGCGCTGCAGGTGCCCCCAGGCCCAGCAGCAGTCCGGCGTGATGCACGGTGCCGTCGCCGCGCAGCAGCTTGCCCGCAACCGCACCGACCTCCGGGCGCAGCGCGTGGTTGAGCAATTGCTCCAGCCAATCGGCCTTCATCACCGCCGCACCCGCTGCCAGCCACAACAACACCTCCCCACGTGCGTGCTCCACCGCGGCATTGCATACCGCCTCACGCGGTGGTTCGGCGGCAAAGCGCAGCACGCGGATCTGCTGCATGCCCAGATTCTCGATGCCGCCCAGCCAGCCATGCAGATCCGCCTCGGTGGTGCCGCGATCCAGCAGCAACACCTCGTAATGCGGATAGCTGGTCTTGGCAAGAATGCTTTCCAGGCAGCGCTGCACCTGCGGCAGCCGGCCATCGACCAGCACCAGGATGCTCACCAGCGGTTGCTGCGCATGGCGGTAGTCCACTGCATGCCGGCCGGGACCGGCGCTGTGCACCACCGCGTCCACGTAACCGCGTTCGGCGAGATGGCGCGCAATCGCCCGGCGTTCGTCCTCGTCGTCGTGCTGCGGCGTGGCCGATGCGATCAGGATGGGTTCTGCCATATGACGGATGCAGGCCAACCCGTAACGCTCGATCAGGCCGAGCTGGTAATCCAGCTCGAATGCCGCGCTGGGCCCGGTGGGAAAGCCGCCATCTGCCAACAGCGTGCGGTGCCGGAACACCCAGTGCCGCGAAAGCGTCGCCGGTGCGCTCAACAGCATGTCCAGATACAGCGCCGGCCGCAGCGCCAGCCCCAACTGTCCGTTGTCCAGCGCCATCACTTCATCGGCGTAGACGGCCTGGCAGTCGTCGGGTAACGCCAGCATTTCCAGCGCCAGCATCATCAACCCGCTGGCGGTGAACAGGGTGCCGGCATCGACCAGCAGCACCCAATCGATCGCATCCTGTGCGGCGATCACCCGGTTGAGCGTTGCTGCCAGGCCGTGCGCCCCGATCAGCACGCCACGCTCGCCGTGCGCGGCAACCTGCTGCGGCGAGCTGCTGATGACCCAGGTTCGATGCCGTTGATAGCAAGCGACCGCGTCCAGGCTGTCGCCCGTTGCAGCGACCGCTGCGGCATCGCCGTGACGGTCGACCAGCAGCACCGCGATGCGCGGTCCGCCGGAATGCGCCCGCAGGCGCGCCTGGATCAATGCACGTTGCACCGTGCTCGGGTGGCGCACGCCCAGCCAGGTCGTCGGCGACACGCGCTCGGCCATGCCGGCGCTTTGCATCAGCGCATTGACCAGATCCACCGGCTTGAACACGCGCGCCTTGTGCGGACTGAGCGGGGCCACGCGCACCTGTCGATTGTCGCCAGTCTCGCGTCGCCAGCCGAGCTGGCGGATGCCCTGGCGCAAGTCTTCATGCCCCTGATCGCCGATACCGGGCTGATCGCGCCCCCCCTGACTGAACTGCGCACTGGAGACCCGAAACTGCGTGAGCGGGCTGGCCAGCATCGCCAGGTGGCCGTGGCGCAGCAGCTTGACGTAGATCGCCAGATCGCCCACCCAATGGATGGCCTTGCCGTTCAAGGCCATGAGCTCATTGCCCAGCGCCAACAGATCGGCACGCCGTGCGAGCACGCAACTCGGCTCACCGATGAAATTGATGGTGTGGTCGGCCAGAAACGACACCAGCTCCGGCCCGTCGATCAGCACGTCGTCGGCAAACGGGAAGCAGGTGGCCAGAATGTCCGGCAGCGGTTGCCCGTCGTCATCGATGCGCACCCGCCGCGACGAAGCCATCGCTGTGCCCGGGTTGCGCTCGATCGCCTCGACCAACTGCGCAATGCAATCGTGCTGCAGCACATCGTCGTCATGCAGGAACTTGATGTACTCGCCCTGCGCCAGGCCAATCCCCTTGATCGTGCTGACCAGCTCGCCAAGCCGCGGCGTGTTGCGGTGGTAGCGAATGGGGAAGGGCGCACCCGCCAACCTGGACGCCAGCGCCGCCTCAATGGCGCCATCGGCATCGTCGTCGCAGATCACCAACTCCAACGCCGGGTAGGTCTGTGTCAGCACGCTCTCCAGCGCCTGCGCGAAATAGCGCGGCTTGTAGGTCGGCATGACGATGCTGACAAGATTCGGTGTCACTTTGCTTCACCCGAAAACCGGCTGAGGTAATCCAGATACTCCTTGCGTGTCAGCCCAGGATAACGCCGTCTTAGCAGTTGGAATTTATTTACCAAACGTCGAGATGTTTCTCCGCCGTGTTCTCTCCGCACAACAAGCTCGCGGTCCAGATTCTCTACGAGTTCGGTGTAGGCTTCATGTAGCTCAGCTGCAACTGAGGAGCCAGTGCTTTTCTTTAGATTCGGAAATTCAAAGCACGGCATGTCGTAGGATGCGGTGCAGGGCATAAGGCCGACTGCGTGGAGGAAATCAAGAAATTCCTTGTGCAGAGCTGGGTAAGCATTGTTCATTTCCGAGAGGTCAAGGTTCTCGAAAACTTCACGGATGTTGCTTCGGCTGTGAATGGTGGGTTCATAAGGAATACGGAGGTATTCGCAAGTTTCCCTGGCCCTGGAATCCGGATTGGTCACAATGGCGGGGACGCCGCTATTGATCGACAGGATTCCGGAGTGAAGTCGGGTTCCAATCGTAAGGCAATGGTCGTTACTTTTGAAGAACTCGGTCCACTGCCTGTAATCCGAGAAAAATTCTAATCGTCCAGCCATGGCCTTGGCCAGTAGTTGGAAGGATGTAGGTATTTCGTTGAGGTTGAAAGGTTGTGCTGTGATGTTGGAAGTCGACGGCAGTGCTTTCTCAAGGTACAGCAAGTTGATGAAATAAAGTTCATCCTGCAGCAGATGGGATGTTCGCGGCAGTCCAGCATTGAAGAATGTGGCTGTAGTGATGACCTTATCCGGGTCCCATGGCTTTTTCTGTAAAACCCGGGCGGGTCCGTTCTCAAAGTAGCTCGGGCAGCCAATCACTCTAACGTTCTTTATGCCGATGCTATTTAAAATCTCGGCGGAATAATTTCCGCGTACACCAATCAGCTTGGACTTTTCGGAAAGAAGGGAGAAAAGTCGCCGTTGATTGGGGCTCAGACGCTCGGCCAAGCCCGGATCGTAGCCATTGAAAGAGTTTGCGCAAAGACTTACAGGCACGATCGGGATCTTGATTTTTTCAAGAAAGTGGGTGATTCGATCAATAGGGAGGTCCGAGAAATCCTCGCGAATATCATCCTTCATCGTCCAGACGAGATGCGAGTATTGTTCGTTGATCTCTTCTGAAATTTGATCGGATAGCGTTGCCTCGAATGCGTTGGAAATGTGGTCAAGCTTCACCGGGCGCCCGAACAGCGCCTTCAAAAAACCATAGGCGATGTAGCCGTTACCGATATTCTGGCCTCTGATATTGGCTTGGGATGGCCCCATGCCCTTCAGGAAATCCGAGATCTCCAAAGATTCAGGAAGGGCTGAGTTGAAAAGAAACATCTTGCTGGCGTCTGTCATCTCTCTATATTTTCCGGGTCATGAATGCTCCTTGGCTTAATTCGCCCAAGGTGGCGGCTCGGCTCCGGCAACGGGCGATGCATACAGGACAAGATCGTAGTAGTGGGCAGGAGAGTGCTGGCGCAGTCGGAAGTGGTAACCATCCACCAATTTATCCAGTTGTTCCACGATATCGAGCAAGTCCTGGGCGTAGTGGTATACGCAAATAGCCATACGGGGGCGCTGGGTGTGGATGAGGCGAGATGCGCCTTCCAGTGCTCTGGCCTCAAATCCTTCGATGTCAAGCTTCAGCAACGTCAGTTTTTCAAGTTCGTCGTCTAGGCGCGTGGTAGATACCGAAATTTCGCCATCCTGGGACACATGGCTAGAGACGGTACCGGTCTCCTTGAAGCGCAACGTCGTATGTTCGTTGGAGATGGCTTTGTTGATGGCCTTGAGATTGCCAGGCAAAAAGGGGTGGGCATTCGCGACACCCTGCAGTTTCTGAAAGTTGATGCGATCAGGTTCGAAGGCTGTGATGCTTTCGTATTGATGGCGGGATGCGTCCAGAAACTTGCGGACGATGGGGCCTTCGAAGGCGCCACCATCACAAAAATGTTCGCGCTTTCCCAGTTGGAAGGTGCTGCTGTCAGCGAACGTGGAAAAGTATTCGTTGATCGGTGCGGCCCAGCAGTCCCTCAGAAGGCTGGAATCGTAGGTCAGGCGAAACAATAGGTTGCTGTAGAGCGTAAAAATGCTGAATTCGTCGTCCAGGCGATCCGCAAGGCGCAAAAACTCGTCCAGGCGCAGAAGCGTGCGCTGGCGGTACACCTGGGCAGGTTCGTACACTGCTGCCAGTCCACAGTGGGCAATGGCCAGGCAGGCATCCACCCTCTCGATGCCTGCCTGCTCGCAGAGCGTACGAGCCAAGCCGGATTCTTCTGGGCTGTAGGAGAAGTCGATGGCCAGTGCCCCGGGGTAGTGGGCAGCTTGTTCAGCGAACTGGCGCAAACTCCAACGCGGCACGCGATGTACTGTGTCACCTTCGTTTGGCTTGTCATCCACGGCGGCGATGACATGTGTGGGGTGTTGGACGATCTGGGGAGCATAGATGTTGCCAATGCCAGAGCGCGGTTGGATGAGGAACAGAGGGCGCTGCTCAAAATCCGGGATCAGTGGATCCACGGAAGGTGCAACGCTCAGCTGTTCAATGTGCGCAGCTGCGCAGAGATTGGTGGCAAACGCACGGCCGCGCGGGCTACAAGAGAAATCGATAGCGACTGCATCGGGATACTGGCCCGCATTCGCAAGAAACTCCTGACTGCTCCAGCGCGGCGCGCCGTGGATGTTATCCAGATGGGTGCTTTGGTCATCGACCGCCGCAATTACATGACGTAGGTTGGCCACGACCCTAGGGCCATGCACCATGCCTGCGTAGGACTCGGGAGCAACCAGGAAAACAGGGCGGTCGGCAATCGCGGGCAGGCGCGCAATGACATCGTCGAGTGCGGGACGTTCCTGCTCCGCGATACGCAGAATGCGTTGGCGAAGCTGCTCAATTTTCGAGTGCATGAAGGTCATCTATCGTAGGTGTGAATCGGGGCGTCGTAGCGGATATCAAAATAGGTTTTGGTGGGCACGTCCTCGTCGTAAATACGCGGCCAGCCAAGTTCGCAGCTTCGGCCCACTTTGACGCCTGCGCGTACGATGGCGCCGGTCCGCAGGACGCTATTGCCGCCGATCTCGACGCCCGCGCCGATTTGCACACCATTCTCTATCCAACATGAGGATTTGATGCGACACGCAGGCCCAAGGTGCACTCCGGCATGGATGACGGTGTTGTAATCGATCTTGCAGCCGTGCCCGACGATAGCATTGGCACCCACGAAGGCGTTCAAGCCGATGACCGTGTCCGCGCCGATGGCGGCGCTGGGGTGTATGAACGGCTCCAGCCTGAAGCCACGCTCCATTGCCGCCTGCATCAGTTCCATCCGTTTGAAGTTGCCGAAGCGTTCGTCAAAGGCAGCGAACATGGCCCCGCCGGATGGATCCAACCCATCCAGCACACCTAGCTCGAACGCATGATCAGCATTCTGCGGCACGTCAATCTTGATGACCTTCTCGTCTTGACGCACTTGCTTCCAGGCGTAAAAGGCCAGATCGAGGTATTCGCTGCCTCCGATGATCCACCTAGGGAAGGTCTGAACAACGAGACCTGACAGGGCGGAAGGTGGCGTCGTTCCGAAGAGTGGCTTTTGGAACTTCGGAATTTCGCCATTTCTGGCGCTTTCCGCGGGAATTTCCCGGTTCACAGACGCACGCTCCCCATCGCCG
>NZ_JAGHWR010000072.1:0-7435 GCF_017746155.1 Xanthomonas sp. D-36-1 | reverse complement strand
TGCCGGCGATGGGGAGCGTGCGTCTGTGAACCGGGAAATTCCCGCGGAAAGCGCCAGAAATGGCGAAATTCCGAAGTTCCAAAAGCCACTCTTCGGAACGACGCCACCTTCCGCCCTGTCAGGTCTCGTTGTTCAGACCTTCCCTAGGTCGCGTGCGGCAAACTGTTGCGGCGAGAGACGGGCGTGGAAGGCGATCGAGTCGGTCGGCATGGCCATGGCGCGGTCTTCTGGAAGAGTGGGAGGTGACTGGGTGTGGGTGCTGTGTGCGAAAGGTTGAGACGTCGCGCAAAAACGTGGTGCGCGAACGGCCGGTGCCGCCACACGCATGCCGGCACACGGCAGGCAAGCAGTGTGCAATCGGTTGCTGGTGTGCATGCCAATACCCAGGCAGGCGCGCGTTGCTTGGGCTGTGCGCTAGCTCAGGTAGACGGTCTTGGTTTCGAGGAAGGCCTGCAGGCCTTCGATTCCGCCTTCGCGGCCGATGCCCGAGTGCTTGAAGCCACCGAATGGCATGCTGATATCGACCCACATGCCGTTGATTGCATGACTGCCGCTGCGCACGCGGCGCGCGATGCGATAGGCGCGTTCGGAGTCTTCGCTGTAGATGGTGCCGTGCAGGCCGTAGTCGCTGGCATTGGCCTTGGCGATGAGGTCGGCGTCGTCGTGGTAGTCGATGAAGCTCACCACTGGTCCGAAGATCTCCTCGCGCGCAATGGTCATGTCCGGCGTCACCTCGGCAAACACCGTCGGCTCGACGAAGAAGCCGCGCGACAGGTGCGCCGGGCGGCCTCCACCCATGACCAGGCGTGCGCCCTCGGCCTTGCCCTTGGCGATGTAGGACTGCACACGTTCGAGCTGGCGGCCAAGGGCCAACGGGCCCATGCCGGTGTCTGCCGCAAACGGGTCGCCCAGTTTCACGGCGCTCAATGCCGCGCAATACGCCTGCAGGATTTCTTCGCGGCGCTGCGCCGGCACCAGGACGCGGGTCAACGAGAAACACACCTGTCCGGCGAGCGGCATGGAGTAGGGCACCAGGCTGGGCAGCACCTTGGCGAGGTCGGCATCTTCAAGCACGATCGCTGCCGATTTGCTGCCCAGCTCCAGGCCAACCCGTGCCAGACGCTCGGCGCAGGCAATGCCGATCGAGCGGCCGGCCTGGGTAGAGCCGGTGAAGCTGACCTTGTCCACGTGCGGGTGGCGGATCAATTGCTCGCCCACCTCGCAGCCGGCGGGGAGCAGGTTGAACACGCCATCGGGCACGCCGGCGGCGCTGATGCACTCGGCCAGGATATAGGCATCGATCGAGGTTTCCGGCGAGGGTTTGGCCACCACCGTGCAGCCGGCAGCCAGCGCGGCGGCGACCTTGTAGCACAGCAATACCAGCGGCGCGTTCCAGGGCGTGATTGCGGCGACCACGCCAACCGGCTCCTGCACCACATGCACGCGGCCACCATTGGGGCGCACGCGCGGTTCGACGAATGCGTGGGTGGCAATCAGATCGGCGTAGTAGTCGAATAAATCCGGCGCCTGCTGCGACGCGCGCCTGCTGAAGCCGATGGTGGCGCCCACCTGGCCGGTCCATGCTTCGGCCAGCTCCGGCATGCGTGCACGCAAGTGATCGGCCACCCGCTTGAGCACCACGCTGCGCTCTTGCGCGGAAAGCTGCGGCCAGGGGCCATGGTCGAACGCGCTGCGTGCAGCAGCGATGGCCGCTTCGGTATCTGCGTGCGAGGGCTCGGTGTAGCACAGCAGCGGTTGTTCGGTGTGCGGCGCGATCACATCGACAGTGCGATCGCCGGTGCTTGCGCGCCATTGCCCATCGATGAACAGGCCCAGGGGACTGCGCGCGGCGATCCCGCGCAGCGTTTCGGACAAGGCTTCCATACTCCCTCCTCGGTGCAGAAAACCACTGGCAGCGCCAGCGATGCACGCAACGCGCACCGCTTCGGACGCCGTAGGACGCGCTTACGCGCTGTGTTTGCTGAGGTCGTACTCGCCCAGGCCGGGCTTGTAGCTCTTCTCGTCGATGAACTGACGGATGCCTTCCTTGCGGGCGTTGTTGTCGAACGAGTTGGCCGCTTCCTGCATGCGTACCAGGTAATCTTCGGCTTCGTCGTAGGTCATGGTGCCGACGCGGCGCACCGCATCCTTGGCGTACTTGAGCGCGACCGGGTTCTTGCGCAGCAGCAGTTCGGCCACCTCGCGGGTGCGGGCTTCCAGGCGTTCCAGCGGCACGCTTTCGTTGACCAGGCGCCATTCGGCCGCTTTCTTGCCATCCACCATTTCGCCGGTCAGCGTCATCCACATCGCATCGCGCATCGACAGCAGTTCCACCGCGACCTTGGTGACGCCACCACCGGGCAGGATGCCCCAGTTGATTTCCGACAGGCCAAACTGCGCCTCATCGGCGGCAATCGCCAGGTCGCAGGCGAACAGCGGGCCGAAGCCGCCGCCGAAGCACCACCCGTTGACCATGGCAATGGTCGGCTTCTGATACCAGCGCAGGCGACGGAACCAGCCATACGATTCACGCTGCGAGCGCCGCACGCCGCGCAGGCCCTGCGCTTCGGTTTCGCGGAAATATTCCTTCAGGTCCATGCCCGCCGACCAGGCGGTGCCTTCGCCGCCGAGCACCAGCACGCCGACGTTGTCGTCGAACTCCAGCTCGTCCAGCACGTCCATCATGCGGCGGTTGAGCGCCGGGCTCATCGCGTTGCGCTTGTCGGGGCGAGCGAACTTCACCCAGGCGATCCGGTTTTCGATGCGAACCGATACCACGTCATGCTCGTTCAAGCGGCGTCTCCTTCGAGTCGTGAGAGTGCTGATGTGTCGATGGGCTCAGAAAGCTTCGGCCAGCGCGCTATCTGGCGCGGCGGCGCGCTCCAGTGCAGCGCTGGCGTTCAACTTGCAGAGCAGGCGCAGCAGCGTCTGTTGTTCGCTGGCCTGCAGGCCGGTGCAGGTGCGTTCGCCTGCGCGCGCCAGGCAGCCCTGTGCAACCCGCAGCGTGCGTTCGCCCGAGTCGGTCAGGTACAGGCCCTTGCTGCGACGGTCGCGGCCGGCGAGGCGTTCGATCAGGCCTTGCTCGGCCAGCGCATTGGCGATCTTCATGCCGGCGGCGCGGTTGACCAGCAAACGGTTGCCCAGCTCGGTCTGGTCGCAGCCGGGTTGGTCGCGGATGTGGATCAACGCGGTCACGCGCGCCGGGGTGAGCTGTAGCTCGGCCAATTCCTGGCGCGCGGCGTGGCTGGAGGCCAGGGCGGCCAGTTGCAGCTGGTAGCCAAGGTCGGCGGCAAGTGAAAGGCGAGCAGTCATCGATCCGTCCAGATTGTATCCGTCAAATACAATCTGGCCGACCGAAGCGGGCGCTGCAAGAGGGGGCGAAAGCATGATGCGAAGCACAGTGCGCGGCTGCGTAGTAGCGCCGCGCCTGCCGTTACGACGATCAGCGAATCAGCCAGCCGGCGAGCTGTTCGCGGGTCAGGTACCCGCTGTGACGGGTGTCGAGCGCGTCGAATTCATCGGCCAGGGCAGGGTTGGCCTGCGCCTCCGCACGGCTGATGCGGCCATCGCCATCGGTATCCATGGCTTCGAAATCGATGCGATAGCTGCCGACCACGCTGCTGGGCTGGATCGAACGCACGATCACGCTGGATTCCCCGCGCGGGCGTTCCAGTTCGGTTTGATGGGTGACCTCGCCACTGGACAGCGGCTGGGTGCGGATGGCACTGGGCACGTCGATCAGCGGCATGCTGCTGGCCGGCGTCGTGGGCGCCTGTTGCGCCTGTGCGGCAGTGCAGAGCAAGAGCGACAGCGTGGAAACGAGTGTGGCAAGACTGCGGGTAGTCATCAGATCCCCCTGATGCGGAACAGCCCACAATCATAGGGCCTGGCGGCCTGTTGCGCTGGGCGTGACGGCGGCGCTGCGCTTGGCGGCCGGGATACGTTGCTGGAGTGTCACAAGCGGCGAACATGCCTTGTCGCGCTGCTGCGCAGTCAGCGTGAGGCGAGCACTGCGCATCGCATCGCGCAGTGCTCTGGTGAGCGCCACTCAGCCGGGGATGAAGGGGAACACGATCTTCAGCAACCCCTTCAGGCCGCCCTCCGCCGTGCTCGTCACCGCCTTGGCACCCAGGCTGTTGAGTGCCCGGCGCACGTCGTCCCAGCGCACCTGCGCGATGTCCTTCTTGAGCAGGTCCGACACCTCTTCTGCGGTGGGTGTGAGTTTCTGCAAAGCGCGCACGGTGGCTTGCGGATCCGGTTGCAGGTAGCCCCAGCGCTCGGCGATTTTCAGCAGCGTGTCGAAACGCACCGCGACCACTTCGCGGTTGCGTTCGTACACCGGCAGTGCACCGACATCCAAAATGGCTTGTTCGAACTGTTGCGCGTCGTCGGGGTGTTCGATGCGCACCGCCAAAAAGCCTTCCTTGCGGCTGCGTTCGCTGACATGTTTTGCGCCGGAGCGCAGATTGTCTTCGGTGAGCACGTTGGCGACGATCCGCTGCATCGCCGCGTCGCCCTCTTCGGGCACCAGCGAGCGCCAACGCGCATAGCCATCGCGCCGCAGCGCCTTGACCTTGGCCGAGGTTACCCGCAACTGCAATGCGACCGCCGCGTTGGAGCTGTTGCGCGAGATGGCGCCATCGCGTTCGAGCAGCACGAAGATCAACAATTCCAGGTCACGCTTGGTCAGCGACTGAAACCCCTGCAACAGGGTCAGGCGCAGAAATTGGCTGCCGAAGGCGGCCGCGTCCTTCAATTCGATCGGTTGCATGGGGAGTCCTCCACAGGTGACCTGCAGCATGCCAGGACGCTGTTGCGCGGCCTGAGAACCAATGCGACGCACACGCCAGTTTCAGTGTCCGGTTTCGCGCCCGCGACGATCGGACCTGAACGTTTCAACTGCGCCACGATCCTGCAAGGTGACGAACACCTGCTTGCCATCGGCACCGCCGAAGGCCACGTTGCTGGCCTTGCGTCCCTTCAATGCAACCGTGCGCAGCAGCTTGCCCTGCGGCGACACCACTGCAATCTGCCCGGCATCGTAGCGGGCGATGTACAGATTGCCGTCGGCATCGCAGCGCATGCCGTCCATGCCGAAATCGGCAAAGCTGATCAGCAGCCGTTTGTTGCGCAGGCTGCCGTCGCTGCCACGGTCGTAGACCCACACCTTGCGCGACATGCTTTCGTTGACATACAGGTGCTTGCCGTCGGGGCTGACATCCAGGCCGTTTGGCGTGGTCATCCCTGCTTCCAGCAAGCGCACCGCGCCGTCGCGGCCGATGTGCCACAAGCGCCCGCCATTGTCCTTCCAGTTCGGATCGCTGGCGTAGAAGCTGCCATCGGGCGCCAGCGCCAGATCGTTGGGGCCGTCTGCTTCGGGCAACGCCGCAAAGGTACTCACCGCGCGCGTTTGCATGTTCACCTGCAGGATCTTGTGGCCGGTGTAATCGGCGACATACATGGTGCCGTCGCGAAAGCGGATGCCATTGCCGGTGCTTGCCTCGGGCAAGGTAACGAACACTTCGGCACGTGCGTTGCCGTCCGCCTGCAGCGCAATGCGCGCGATGGTGCCGTCCTTGCCCAGGTTCACCGCATACAGCGCGCCATCCGGACCGGTCGCCGGGCCTTCGGCATTGTGTGTGAATGCGCCATCGCCGATCAGATCGCGCGCAACGAAGGGTGTGTCTGCAGCGATGGCGAGCGAACTGGACAACAGCAGTGCCAGCGGCAAACAGCGAAGATGGGCAGCGAGGGTCATGCGCAATGCTCCGGATGTGATCGCCAGCAGTGTGCCAGAACGTGCAGCGCGACCATGGCGGTGATCACACCCGATCAAGTAAGGTGCGCGAGCAGTACGCCCACACCCGCGAAGGAGGTTTGCATGTCCGTGGAATCGATCACACGTCGCCGCTTGCTTGCCGCCTTTGGCGGTGCAGGCATCCTGCTCGCTGCACCGACGTGGGCAGTGCCGAAGAAAAAGCCCGGAAAACCGCTCAATGTCGCGTTGGTCGGGTTGGGAAGTTATGCCAGCGAACAGCTCGCGCCCGGCCTGGCACTGACCAAGCATTGCAAGCTCGCCGGGATCGTCACCGGTACGCCGTCGAAGATTCCGCAGTGGCAATCCAAGTACGGCATCGCCGACCGCAATGTCTACAACTACGAGAACTTCGATCGTATTGCCGACAACGACGACATCGATGTGGTGTACATCGTCACGCCCACGCATCTGCATGCACCACTGACCCTGCGTGCGGCTGCCGCAGGCAAGCATGTATGGTGCGAAAAGCCGATGGCGATGCATGCCGGTGAATGCGAGGCCATGATCGCTGCCTGCAAACGCAACAAGGTGGCGCTGACGATCGGCTACCGCATGCAGCATGAACCCAATACGCGGCGCGTGATTGCGATGGCCAGCGAGAAACCGTTCGGCGCGATGCAGCGCGTGCGTGCCGAGGCCGGGTACAACGGCTACCAAGGCACCGCCAAGGCCGATCGCCCGTGGCGGTTGCGCTCGCAGTTCGGTGGTGGCGCGATGTACGACATGGGCGTGTATCCGCTCAATGCCGCCCGCTATACAACCGGCGCCGAGCCGCTGGCAGTGACGGCCAAGCGCTGGACCGACCGACCCGATCTGTTCGATGAAGTCGACGAGCACATGGACTTCACCCTGGAGTTTCCCAATGCGGTGCGCGCCGAGTGCAAGACCAGCTTCGGCAAGAACATGAATGTGTTGCGCGCCGAATGCGAGCGTGGCTGGTACGAGTTGTCGCCCTTCCAGAGCTACCAGGGCGTGACCGGCAGGGCCAGCGATGGCCGCGTGTTCGACGCCAAGGTGCCGCATCAGCAAGCGCTGCAGATGGACGAAGACGCGCTGGCGATTATGAACGGCACACCATTACGTGCACCGGGCGAAGAAGGTCTGCGCGACATCCGCATCGTCGATGCGATCTATCGCTCGGCGCGCGAGGGCAGCAAGCGCATCGTGCTGTAAGGGTGGCCGGCTCCGTCGATCGGCGGAGTGCGGGCACTGCATGCGCTGACCGGTGGGCTGGCTCAGCGTAGGCTGCACGATGCAGTGCGGGCGCGTTGTAGTGCTTGGTGAGCGCTGCTGCGCGCCCGTGGCTGACCACGAGCGCCGGCTACGCGGGTGAAATGCCACAGTCAGGCGTCTTAGGGAGCATGTGCCAACGCACGGCGGACTGCATCGCCTATCGATCGCATGATCGAAGCACTCTTGATGACTCTCCGCCCCAGCCCCACGCTTTTACGATTCCCGATTCCCGATTCCCGATTCCCGATTCCCGATTCCCAATTCCCGATTCCCAATTCCCAATTCCCAATTCCCGATTCCCAATTCCCGATTCCCAATTCCCGATTCCCAATTCCCGATTCCCAATTCCCGATTCCCAATTCCCAATTCCCGATTCCCGATTCC
>NZ_JAGHWR010000071.1:0-25250 GCF_017746155.1 Xanthomonas sp. D-36-1 | reverse complement strand
TCGTTGTTCAGACCTTCCTTAAGGAAAATGGCGCCAGTATAGGTACTTGAATGCGGGACGATGAGTTGACACCGGAACTCCTTCGCTTGGTAAGGAATAATCCTCGCCTCATAGTTCAGCTTTGCATTATCTAGACATGCTACATAGGCAGCGGCTTGTGTTGAATACGTCTGTGCATGCGCAACGCTAGTTGGCAGGGCGAAGAGCGCTATCGCGGAAAAAATTACAACTAGCAAAATGCGGTTCAAATTTTTCCCCAGGAATATCTATGCAACCGCCGAGCAACAGTGCTGCGGCGATAGGTATGTGCGGACGAAAATTTACATCAAATCCTGCTCGGATTAGCAAGGGCCAGAGATCGCGGCAGGCGTCTAGCACCATCTGCCCCAGGTGGTTGGGGCGTTGTCCCCCTTTTGGGATTCCCGGATCCATCGGGCAAGGAGGAGGTGTTTGCGTCCTCGCAAGCGGCAAGGCTTCCCATATTGCTCGGTACAATACAGAATGCCAAAACGCAAAGACCGGCATTCAAGCCGGTCAAATTCCGCGCACGTGCTTCGCACTCCTACCCTCACCGCACACCCTCTCCCGGGAGGGGAGAGGGTGTTGCGTTTCACGTTTTCGTCTGGTGCCGGCGCTTACACCGACAACTCCAGCAACAACTTATTCAACCGCCGCACATACGCCGCAGGATCCTTCAGGCTATCGCCGGCGGCCAGGGCAGCCTGATCGAACAACACCCGGCTCAGGTCACCGAAGCGATCCATGTCGGCTTCCGCATCCAGCTTTTCGATCAGCGGGTGGGTGGGGTTGAATTCGAATACCGGCTTGCTTTCCGGCACCGCCTGGCCGCTGGCTTCCAGCAGCTGGCGCATCTGCAGGCCCAGGTCGCCCTGGCCAATCGCCAGGATGGCGGGGGAATCGGTCAGGCGGTGCGAGACGCGTACTTCGGCCACGTCGTCGCCCAGTGTTGCCTTGATGCGCGAGGCCAGGCCTTCCTTGGACTTGGCGAGGTCTTCCTGCGCCTTCTTGTCCTCTTCCGAATCCAGCTTGCCCAGGTCCAGGTCGCCGCGGGCCACGTCCACGAACGACTTGCCGTCGAATTCGGTGAGGTAGCTCATCAGCCATTCGTCAATGCGGTCTGTGAGCAGCAGCACTTCGATGCCCTTCTTGCGGAACACCTCCAGGTGCGGGCTGTCCTTGATCTGCGCGTAGCTCTCGCCGGTGAGGTAATACAGCTTGTCCTGGCCTTCGGCCAACCGGCTGACGTAATCGGCCAGGCCCACGCTCTGCGCGCCGGTGGTGTCGTGCGTGGACGAAAAACGCAGCAGGCCAGCGATCTTTTCGCGGTTTGCATAATCCTCGGCCGGGCCTTCCTTCAATGCCTGGCCGAAGTTGCGCCAGAAAGTCGCGTAGTCCTCAGGCTTGTCCTTGGCCAGCTTCTCCAGCATGTCCAGCGAGCGCTTGGTCAGCGCCGACTTCATCGAGTCGACCACGGGGCCGGACTGCAGGATTTCGCGCGAGACGTTGAGCGAGAGGTCCGACGAATCCACCACGCCCTTGATGAAACGCAGGTACAGCGGCAGGAACTGCTCGGCCTGGTCCATGATGAAAACGCGCTGCACGTACAGCTTCAGGCCCTTGGCCGAATCGCGGTGGTACAGGTCGAACGGCGCGCGGCCTGGTACGAACAGCAGCGAGGTGTATTCCAGCTTGCCTTCGACCTTGTTGTGGCTCCACGCCAGCGGGTTGCCCGCGTCGTGGGCGATGTGCTTGTAGAACTCTTGATACTCCTCGTCCTTGATCTCGGACTTGGGGCGCGTCCACAGCGCACTGGCGCGGTTGACCGCTTCCCACTCCGGCTCTGCCGGCTTGTCGGCCTCATCGCCGTAATGCTCCTTGCGCATCTCGATCGGCAGGCCGATGTGGTCGGAGTATTTCTTGAGGATGCCGCGCAGCGTCCAGCCATCGGCGAACGATTCTTCGCCTTCCTTCAGGTGCAGCACGATGCGGGTGCCGCGCTCGGGCTTGTCGACGCTGGCGACCTCGAATTCGCCCTCGCCGCGCGAGGACCAATGCACGCCTTCGCTGGCCGGAAGGCCGGCGCGACGCGAATACACGTCCACCTGGTCTGCGACGATGAAAGCGCTATAGAAGCCCACGCCGAACTGGCCGATGAGGTTGGCGTCCTTCTTCTGGTCGCCGCTCAGGTGCTTGAGGAAATCGGCAGTGCCGGACTTGGCGATGGTGCCCAGGTGCGAGACCGCATCCTCGCGGCTCATGCCGATGCCGTTGTCGTCGATGGTGACGGTGCGCGCGTCCTTGTCGTAGTCGACGCGAATGCGCAGCTCGCCGCTGCCTTCCAGCAGCTCGGGCTTGACCAAGGCTTCGAAGCGCAGCTTGTCGGCGGCATCGGCGGCATTGGAGACCAGCTCGCGCAGGAAGATTTCCTTGTTCGAGTACAACGAATGGATCATCAGCTGCAGCAGCTGCTTGACCTCGGTCTGGAAGCCGAGCGTCTGCTTATCGGTTTCAACGGTCATTGGGGTCGTGCTCCGTGGTGGTCCAGGCCGCAACGCGGCCGATGGCCTGGGGGATGCGGGCTTCTGCCGATTTTTCAAGGCGGCCTGCACGCATGTCCCGCGCGTGGCGGCCGGTGCGGGGGAGGGCGGCTGCAGCAACGGCAGCGGTATCATGGCCGGCCATTCGTCCTGCCTTGAGCCATGTCGCCAACTGCGCTGCTGCCGTGCTGCACCCGCCCACCATCGACAGGTGCGTGGCGATGAGCCGCCCGCCGCGGCCGGCGCCACGTGGCACGGAAGGGCAAGTGCGCATCGTCGGCGGGCGCTGGCGCAATACCAGGCTGGCAGTGCCGGATTTGCCCGGCCTGCGCCCCAGCAGCGACCGCGTGCGCGAAACGGTATTCAACTGGTTGATGCCGCGCCTGCCCGGCGCGCGCGTGCTGGATCTGTTCGCCGGCTCGGGCGCGCTGGGCCTGGAGGCAGTGTCGCGCGGCGCTGCGCATGCCACCCTGATCGAACGCGACCCCGGCCTGGTGCAGCGGCTGCGCGAGCACGTTGCCCGGCTCGACGCCGCCACCCAGGTGCAGGTGCTGCAGGAAGATGCGCTGCGCTGGCTGGAGCGTGCACCCGCAGCGTTGGCCGATATCGTGTTCGTGGACCCGCCGTTCGCGGCCGGCCTGTGGCCGGCTGTGCTGGAGTGCCTGCCGGCGCATGTGGCCGCCGACGCCTGGCTCTACCTGGAAGCGCCCGCCGATGCGCCGCCGCCGCTGCCGGCAGGCTGGCACCTGCACCGCGAGGGCGCCACCCGTGAGGTGCGCTATGCGCTGTACCGCCGGGCCGCTGCTACACTGAAGAGCGATCCGACCCCGGTAGTCTCCGTATGAGCGTTGCCAATAGCCGCACCGCTGTCTATCCCGGTACCTTCGACCCGATCACCAATGGGCATATCGACCTGGTGAATCGCGCCGCGCCGTTGTTCGAGCGGGTGGTGGTGGGCGTGGCGTACAGCCCCTCCAAGGGCCCGGCGTTGTCGCTGGAGCGCCGGGTGGCGCTGGCCCAGGAAGCGCTGGCGGCGCATGCCAACGTGGAAGTGCGCGGCTTCGATACCCTGCTTGCCCATTTCGTGCGCGAGATGGGCGCCGGCGTGCTGCTGCGCGGCCTGCGGGCGGTGTCCGACTTCGAATACGAATTCCAGATGGCCAGCATGAACCGCCATCTGATCCCGGAGGTGGAAACGCTGTTTCTTACCCCGGCCGAGCAATACAGCTTCATCTCGTCCTCGCTGGTGCGCGAAATCGCGCGGCTGGGCGGGGATGTGTCCGGCTTCGTGCCGGCATCGGTTGTCGAAGCGTTGCGGCAGGTGCGGCAGTCCCGCGCGCAGGCCTGATCAGTTGCAGTTACATCACCACACGCATTTCAAAGGGAGGAGTTTCATGAAACACACCATGCGCGCTCTGGCGCTCGCTTCGATCGCCGCTCTGGCGGTCACCGCCTGCAAGAAGGAAGAGCCGGCGCCGACCGCTGCCGCCGCGCCGGCCCCGTTGACCGCACCGGCCAAGGACGACAACGCCGGCTGGAAGAAGTACCTGCAGGAAGTGGTCGGCCAGAACCTGGGCACCACCACCAACAGCCCGTTCCTGTACTACTTGCCGCCGGAGTCCGATGCCGAATTTGCCGGCAGCTACGAGCGTCAGCTGGAGAGCGTCAAGACCGCACTGGCGCGCGGCGTGCAACCGGGCAACATGCTGGCCTTCGGTTCGTCGGCGTCCAGCAAGATGGCCGACCTGATCGATGCAGCGTTCAAGGACGTGGCACCGGACTCGATGAAGGGTGTGCGCGTGCTGTTCATCGGCAACGCCGCCGATAACGCCCGTGTGCAGACCATCGTCCAGCCCAAGGGCGCGGAATACATCTTCGTTGAAGCCAAGTAATGCCGTACCAGGCCGGGTGCGCGGGAGGGCGCATCCGGCCGCAGCCTGGGAATGCACCATGCTGCCGAGTTCGCACTCCACCGGGGCCGGCCGCGTCAGGCCGGCGTCCGACAGCGCCCACGCCGTTGTCCATCTGTCGCTGCGCGCCACGTGCGCCGCGCTGCGGCAGTACATTGCGTTCCAGCGCCTGCGGTTGCAGCGCGCTGTGTCGCGTCGCATCGTAGTGCCGATATGTCTCTGAAAATCAACGAGCTCTGCGTCAACTGCGACGTCTGCGAGCCGGCGTGCCCGAATCAGGCCATCTCGATGGGCGAAACCATCTACGTCATCGATCCGGCACGTTGCACCGAGTGCGTGGGCCATTTCGACGAAGCGCAATGTGTGGTGGTGTGCCCGGTCGAATGCATCGACCCGGATCCGGCCATTCCGGAAACCCATGATCAGTTGCTGGCCAAGCTGATGAAGTTGCAGCGCGATCATCCCGAACTGTACGAACAGGAGCCCCCCGCCCCGTGAGCACTTTTTCCCGACGTTTTTCTTCGCGCGGCGTGTTGCTGCTGGCCCTTGTGCTGGCGCCAGCGGCCTGGTGCGCCGATGCCGCCAAGCCGGCGACGGCCACCACCGCAGCGGTTGCCGCGCACCCGCCCGGCGCGGCGATCGCCAGCGGCCATGCCCTGGCCACCGATGCCGGCCTGCAGATCCTGCGCGAAGGCGGGAATGCGTTCGATGCCGCGGTGGCGGTGTCGTCCACGCTGGCGGTGGTCGAGCCGATCAGCTCGGGGCTGGGCGGCGGCGGGTTTTTCCTGCTGCACGACGCCAAGACCGGCAAGGACGTGATGCTGGACACGCGCGAGACCGCGCCCGCGTCGGCCACCGAGGCGCAATTTCTCGACAAGAAAGGCGAGCTGGACCGCGACCGTTCGGTCAACGGCCCGTGGTCGGCCGGCATTCCGGGTCTGCCGGCGGCACTGGTGGAGCTGGCTGCCAAGCACGGCCGGTTGCCGCTGAAGCAGTCGCTGGCGCCCTCGATCCGCATCGCCACGCAAGGTTTTCCGGTCTACGCGCGCATGGCCAACGGCTATGCCTCGCGGCGCGAAGTGATGGAGCGTTACCCCGGTACGCGCGAGGTGTATCTGCGCGGCGGCAAGCCCATTGCCGAAGGCGAGATCTTCAAGCAGCCGGAGCTGGCGCAGACGCTGCAGCTGCTCGGCGACAAGGGCTTCGACGGCTTCTACAAGGGCGAGACGGCCAGGAAGCTGCTGGCCGGCGTGAAGCAGGCCGGCGGTCAGTGGAGCGCGGCCGAGCTGGCCGGCTATCGGGTCAAGGAGCGCGCGCCGATCCAGTTCGATTACCGCGGCTGGAAGATCACCACTGCGCCGCCGCCGTCGTCCGGTGGTATCGCGCTGGCGGCGATGCTGCAGATCCTGGAAGGCTGGGACTTGAACACGCTCGATGATGTGCATCGCACCCATCTGGTGGTGGAGTCGATGCGCCGCGCCTACCGGGATCGCACCTTTTTCCTGGGCGACCCGGACTTTGTGGACGTGCCGCAGCGCGTGCTGACCAGCAAGGATTACGCGCAAGGCCTGCGTGCCACCATCAATCCGGACAAGGCCACCCCCAGCGATCTGCTGTCGGGCAACCCCACGCCGCTGGAAGACGATGAGACCACGCACTTTTCCATCATCGATGGCGAAGGCAACCGCGTCGGCGCTACCCAGACGGTGAACCTGCTGTACGGCTCGGGCCTGATTCCCAAGGGCACCGGCGTGCTGCTCAACAACGAGATGGACGACTTCGCGCTCAAGCCCGGTACTCCGAACGCGTTCGGCGTGATGGGCTACGCCGCCAACGCGCCCAAGCCGGGCAAGCGCATGCTCAGCTCGATGACGCCCACCTTCATGGAATCGGCCGACAAGGCGATCGTGCTCGGCACCCCGGGCGGCAGCCGCATCATCACCATGGTGCTGCTCGGCGTCCTGGGTTACGACGCCGGCCTGGATGCACAGGCGGTCAGCGCCTTGCCGCGTTATCACCACCAGTGGCTGCCGGACGTGATCGAGGCCGAGACCGACGCGTTTTCGGCGCAGACCGCCAAGGGTCTGCAAGCGATGGGGCATGCGCTGGAATTGCCAGGCGACACCGCCGAAGGCGGCCGCGGCTCCAGCCATGTATGGGGCAACCTGCAAACGGTGGAGTGGGACAAGCGCAGCAACGTGCTCAGCGGCGGCAGCGACCCGCGCAACCCGGTGGGCAAGGCGCAAGTGCAGTTGGACGCTGCGGCACACTGAGGTGTGAAGCCCATTGCGTTGACGCCCGTAGCCGGCAACGCCGCCGGGCGTTGTTCGTTGTTTCGATCAATCGCCGCAGATGCAATGCGACCGTGGTTGCCCGGGGTGGCGCGTTTGCCGCCAGCCAAGCATGCAGTTGATCGATGGCATGCAGTGATGATGAGCGCGGCGTGGCTGCGTGCGATGTGATCCGTGCATCGGGCGCATTACCGCAGCGATGCGGATTGACGCATCGGCTATGCCAGCATTGGACTTGTCGCTGCAAGATAATGCGGCGACCATCGCGGCATGACTATCTTCAAGACTCTGCTCACCAGCCTGATGCTCGTTCCGCCCGTGCTCGCCTGCGCTGCCGAGACGCCCGGCAGGCAGGAGGCCGTAGCGGTCAGCGACGCCATCCACGTCAACCAGCTGGGCTATCTGCCGGGCTCGGCAAAACTGGCAATCGTCGGGCTGCCGCAGCAGGGCGCGGCGAACCGTTCGGACCGCTTCACGGTCGAAGATGCACAGGGACGCAGCGTGTTGCAGGCGACCCTGCAGCCGGCCGCGCTGTGGTCGCCGGCCGGTCAGCAGGCGCGGGTGGCGGATTTTTCCGGGCTGCGTGCGGCCGGGACCTATCGGTTGAAGGTCGACGGGCTGCCGGCATCGGAGACCTTCGCCATCGACGCGCATGCCTATCAGCCCCTGGTCGATGCAGCGTTGAAGGCGTTCTACTTCAACCGTGCCAGCACCGCACTGCCGGCACGCTACGCCGGGCGCTATGCGCGCGCGGCCGGGCACCCGGATACGCAGGTGCGCATCCATCCGTCCGCAGCGTCTGCGACGCGTCCAACCGATAGCCTGATCAGCGCGCCCAAAGGTTGGTACGACGCGGGCGACTACAACAAGTACGTCGTCAATTCCGGCATCAGCACCTACACCTTGCTGGCGGCCTACGAGCAGTATCCGGCGTTCTTCAAATCCAAACCGCTGACCATCCCCGACGATGCGCCCGGCGTGCCCGGCATCCTGCAGGAGGCCTGGTGGAATCTGGACTGGATGCTCGCCATGCAGGACCCGGCCGATGGCGGCGTGTACCACAAGCTCACCGACAAGCAGTTCGCTGGCTTGGTGATGCCGGATCGGGCCACGCAGCAGCGCTACGTGGTGATGAAGACCACCGCCGCGAGCTTGGACTTCGCGGCAGTGATGGCCGTGGCCAGCCGCGTGTATGCGCCGTTTGAAAAGCAGTATCCAGGTCTGTCGGCGCGCATGTCGAAAGCCTCGCTGGCTGCGTGGGCGTGGGCGAAGCAGCATCCGGATGTGATCTACCAGCAGCCCAGCGACGTGCGCACCGGCGGTTACGACGATGCACACCTGGACGACGAGTTCGCCTGGGCGGCGGCCGAATTGTACATCGCCACCGGCGAGGATGGGTTCTACGACGCGATGATCGCGCGCAACGTGCCGGCCACCGTGCCGTCGTGGGGCAATGTCGGTGGCCTGGCCTGGATGTCGCTGGCCGGACATCGGGACCGACTCACGCCGCATGCCGATCGCGCGCGGATCGCACGGGAGATTACCGGGCTGGCACAGCAGTTGGCCGACACCTGGCAATCATCGGCATGGCGGCTGGCGATGAACGACAGCGATTTCGTGTGGGGCAGCAATGCAGGGGTGCTCAACCGCGCGATGATGCTGCTACAGGGCTACCGGCTGACGCAGCAGCGGCAATTTCTGGATGCGGCGCAATCGCAGTTGGACTACATCCTGGGCCGCAATCCGCTGGGGCTGTCCTTCGTTACGGGAATAGGCAAGCGCACCCCGATGCATATCCATCACCGCCCCTCCGAGGCCGATGGTATCGAAGCGCCGGTGCCGGGTTGGCTGGTCGGCGGCCCGCAGCCGGGGCAGCAGGATGCCAAGGAGTGCAAGGTGCCTTATCCCTCCAAGCGGCCGGCGTTGTCGTACCTGGACAACTTCTGCAGCTACTCCACCAACGAGGTGGCGATCAACTGGAATGCGCCGCTGGTGTATGTGAGCGCGGCGATCGAGGCGTCGACGCACTGAGGCGCCGTTCTTCGAGCTGATGCCGCAGCTGCTCCTTACTCCCGTCGGAAGAAGATGGCGCCTAGTGCCGGATGAGGGCGCCTCAGCGAGCTGCCGCTGCCTGACATGACAACGCGTCGCGACGCGGCGTCGGAAGGCAATCGCCGACAGCGTCGCTCGCCGCACCTTACCCCAACCCCCGGCCCGCGCTCCGAGGCACGCGCGCCAATGGCGCGCAAGCGGTGCCGTGTCACCCCGCAGGAGAGCGGCTTGAATACCGATCACTGCATCGTCTTTGGCCAGCGCACCGCGGTGGGTGAACTCACTCCAGCCGCGTCCCAAAGATCCGGTCGCCTGCATCGCCCAGGCCGGGCAGGATGTAGCCCTTGTCGTTGAGGTGGTCGTCGATGGCCGCGGTATAGACCTCGACATCCGGATGCACCGCTTCCAGCGCCTTCAGGCCTTCCGGCGCAGCGACCAGAAAGATGCCCTTGATGCGCCGTGCGCCCGCGCGCTTGAGCATGTCGATGGTGGCGATCAGGGTGCCGCCGGTGGCCAGCATCGGATCCAGGATCAGTGCGTCGCGTTCTTCCAGGCGGCCAGTGAGGCGTTCGAAATAGGGCACCGGCTGCAGGGTTTCTTCATCGCGCTGCAGACCGACCACGCTCACGCGTGCGGCAGGAATCAGTGCCAATACACCGGGGAGCATGCCCAGACCGGCGCGCAGGATCGGTACCAAGGTGATCTTTGCGCCGGCAATGCGCTGCACCGTCACCGGGCCGGCCCAGCCCGGCTGGGTGTGCGATTCGGTGTCCAGATTGGCGGTGGCCTCGTAGGCCAGCAGCGTGCCCAGTTCGGTGACCAGTTCGCGGAAGCCCTTGGTGCTCAAGGCGGCATCGCGCAGCAGGCCGATCTTGTGCTGGACGAGGGGGTGGCGGACTTCGACGATTTTCATGGGTGGCGGCAGGCGGGAGAGGGGCACAGTGTGCCGCAGCCGCGCGGTGTGTCGCCACACTTCGGGTGTGATGGCTGATGCATATGTCATGTCAGTGAAACGTCGTAGACATAGTGTGCCCACCCATTCTTAACCGATTGGGGAAGCACCCGTGTTGAACAAGACTCCGCTCTGCCTGGCGATCACGCTGACGTTGGCTGCGGCCACGTGGAGCCCGCTGGTGCACGCGGCCGAGGGTGCGGCCACCGGTGGCGCTGCCAACGCTGCGGCAATCGACCTGGAGCGGCTGGAAGTGCGCCCGCAGCTGGAAGCGCAGGAGCGCGCCGTCGATCTCAAACGCGCCTCCGATGCCATCCAGGACGCCGTCGCCTCCGATGCGATGGGACGTTACCCGGACAAGAATGTTGCAGAATCCTTGCAGCGCCTGCCCGGCGTCAGCGTCACCCGCGACCAGGGCGAAGGGCGCTTTGTCGTCATCCGCGGCCTGGATTCGTCGCTCAACAGCGTCACCATCGACGGCATGACCATGGGCACGCCGGAAGACGGCACGCGCTCGGCACCGCTGGACGTGATTCCTTCCGATTCCACCGAGCGCCTGAAGGTGGTCAAGTCGCCGACCCCGGACATGCCGGGCGACTCCATCGGCGGCGCGATCCAGGTGGAATCCACCTCCGCCTTCGATCGCGACGGACGCACGTTGCGCGGCTCCATCGAAGCCAGCCACCAATCGCTGTCGGGCAAGACCAGCCCGAAGGGTGCGTTCAACTACAGCGACATCTTCAACGACACCTTCGGGGTGGCGGTGGGTGTGAACTACCAGGACCGCGAGTTCGAATCGGACAATACCGAAGTGGCCTACGACACCTTTGACGGTGGCGCGGACGACGATCTGTTCGCCGGCGAAGTGCAGCGCCGCAAATACTTCATCGAACGCACCCGCATGGGCGCGAACCTCAATCTGGACTGGCGCCCGGACGCGGATAACCGCTACTACCTGCGCACGCTCTACAGCCGCTTCGACGATGCCGAAACGCGTCAGCGCACCATCTTCGGTCTGAGCGATGGCGACGTCAGCGCCAATGGCGACGGCACCTATACCGTGGCCGACCTGCCAGCCGACAGCATTTCCAAGCGCGTGCGCTACCGCACCAAGAAGGAAGACACCATGGCGTTGAGCGTGGGTGGCGAGAACCGCCTGAGCGCTGCCACCGTGGATTACAAGCTGGGCTACACCAAGACCCGCGAACGCGTGAACGATGAAAAGGAAGCGCGCTTCAATTACGACGGCGACGATCTGGCGGCCACGGTGGATCAGCGTAGTGGCATTCCAAAGCTGGGCTTCTCCGACAACGGTTGGCAGAGCAACGAAGATCTCGTATTCGATCGCTTCGTGATTGCGCCCACGCAGGTGGACGACAGCGAACGCAGCGCGCAGATCAATGTGCGCTTCGATGGCGAACATTCCAGCCTGAAGATGGGTGTGCTCGGCCGCTGGCGCGAGCGCGATGTCAACGTGGACGAGAGCGAACTGCGTCGTGGGCCGGCCATCGACCTGAGCGACTGGACCACCGCCGCGCCCGAACACCGTGGCGGCACCTTGGGCCAGAGCATCGGCTCGGACGGCATGCGCCGTTACTGGAACACCTCCGGCGATCTGTACAGTGCACGCCCGCAAGATGTGGGCGGCAATCTGCAGACCTCGCTGCAGGACGACTACAAAGCCACCGAAGATGTCTTCGCCACCTATGCGATGGGCACCTGGGACATCGGTGCGCTGCGCATGATCGCCGGCGTGCGCGTGGAAAATACGCAGTTCGATGCCACCGGCAACCAGGTGGACGTGGCGGCCAATGGCCGCACCGCCACGGTGACGCCGCGCGAGGCTTCCAGCAGCTACACCAACGTGCTGCCCGGCCTGCATCTGCGTTACGACAGTGGCAATGACTGGGTGCTGCGCTTTGCGGCCAACAAGACCTTGTCGCGCCCGGCGTTCGGCGATGTGTCGCCGCGCGTGAGCATCAACCGTGGCGATAACGAGGTGAGTCTGGGCAACCCCGATCTCGATCCGTACCGCTCGCAGAATCTGGACCTGTCGTTCGAGAAATACATCGGCAGTACCGGCGTGATCTCGCTGGGCGTGTTCCACAAGTCGATCGACGACTACATCGTGCAGACCATCAATACCGATGATGCGGAATTTCCCGGCCTGCAGGTCACACGCTCGATCAATGGCGACTCCGCAAAGGTGCGCGGCGCGGAATTCAATTGGCAGCAGACCCTGGACTTCCTGCCCGATGGCTGGAATGGCTTTCTGGTTGGTGCCAGCGCCACGGCGTTGGATAGCGATTTCAATCCGGGCCTGGAAAATCGTGCCGGCGATGACTTCACCTTGCCGCGTTCGTCCAAGCGCATCTACAGCGGCCACCTGGGCTACGAGAAATACGGGTTCAGTGCGCGCGTGGCGGCGGTGTATCGCAGCCAATATCTGGACACCATCGGGCAGAGCCGTGCGTACGATATCTACGTTGCCCCACACACGCAGCTGGATTTCAGCATGAACTATCAATTCAACAGCCACGTCAGCCTGTATCTGGAAGCGCAGAACCTGCTGGATGAGCCGTTGGAGCTGTATCAGGGCATCCGCTCGCGCACCCTGCAGAATGAAGAGTACGGCCGCACCTATGCGCTTGGCCTGAAGGTGGCGTTGTGATCGCACTACGCACCGTTGTGCAGATCACGCTGTTGTCCGCCGCCGCCGCATTGGTCGGTTGCGCCAGCGCTCCGGCCGGCCGCGAAGCCGACGAAGCGCTGCTGAAAGATCCCTTGCTCAGCGAAGCCAGGGTTGCGCACGAAGTGGTGCCGGAAGCCTTCATCACCGCGCTGACGCCATCGGACAACCTGGATTCGCCGGCCAGCTGGATGGCGCCCGATGGCCGCCGCTGGGTGATCGCCACGGCCAAGGGCACGCATGCGCTGGTGGTGTTCGACGGCGACAGCGGCAAGCGGCTGCGGGTGGTCGGCGGCAAGGGCAAGGCCCTGGGCAAACTCGACCGCCCCAATGGCATTTCGGTAGTCGATGACCTGGTGTTCGTGGTGGAGCGCGACAACCGGCGCGTGCAGGTCTTCTCCTTGCCCGATCTCACGCCGGTGACGGCGTTTGGCCAGAACGAATTGCGCGAGCCCTACGGCCTGTGGGTACGCAAGCACGATGGCGGCTACGAGGCGGTGGTCAGCGACAACTACATGTCGCCGGCCAACAAGGATCTGCCGCCGCCGCTGGCCGAGCTTGGCCAGCGCTTTCGGCGTTATCAGCTCAATGCCGCAGGGCAGGGCTGGCAGGCACGCTTGACGCAGAGTTTCGGCGATACCAGCGAAGCGGGCGCGGTGCGGATTGCCGAATCGGTGTTCGGCGATGAAGCCAATGCGCGGCTGATGATTGCCGAAGAAGACGTGGCCGTGGGCACCCAGTTGCGCGATTACGGCATGGACGGGCGGTATCGCGGCCGCAACGTGGGCGCCGGGGTGTTCAAGGCGCAGGCCGAGGGCATCGGCCTGTTCGCGTGCAGCGACGGTAGCGGCTACTGGATCGCCACCGATCAGTTCAAGGACCGCAGCGTGTTCCAGGTCTTCGATCGCAAGACGTTGGCGCATGTCGGCGCCTTTGCCGGCCGCGTTACCGCCAACACCGATGGCGTGTGGCTGGATCAACGCAGCGATGCGCGCTTTCCGGGTGGCGTGTTCTACGCGTTGCATGACGACCAGGCGGTGGCCGCGTTCGATTGGCGCGATATCGCGCGGACATTGCGCCTGAAGGAGTGCACGCCATGATGGCCGCGCGCGCATCGATCTCTGCGTTGCTGGCAGCGATCGCAACCACGAGCGTTTTCGCATCGGCGGCCGACCGCGCTGCCGAACCCAATACGCAGGTGCCGGCAGGTTCTAGCCATTACGTTGCCGACGGCTTCCCGGACCGCATCGTCGCCTCCCCGGCGCAGGACGCGGCCACCGGGTTTGCCGTGGCCTGGCGCACCGATGCCAGCGTCGAGAGGCCCTGGCTGGAACTGGTGGTCGCCGGCGATTCGCCGGATGTGGGCACGCCCCGACGCATTCGGGCGAGCACGCTGACGCTCGCTGGCGAAAACGGCAGCTCGCATCACCATCGCGCCGATGTCGATGGGCTGCAGCCGGACACGATGTACGCGTACCGCGTACAGGGGCAGGGGACCTGGGGCGCATGGAATCACTTCCGCACGGCTGCCACAGCCACCACGCCGCTGACCTTGCTGTATTTCGGCGATACCCAGAACAAGAACCTCAGTCTGGTCTCGCGGGTGATCCGCCAGGCCTGGCGCTCGGCACCGGACGCGCGGTTGGCCTTGTTCGCTGGCGACTTGGTCAGCGGCAAGGACGGCCAGGACGACAACGAATGGGCCGAATGGTTCGAGGCAGGGCGCTGGCTGCTGGAAGGCACTGCAGTGGCGCCGGCGCCGGGCAATCACGAATACCACGAAGAAGGCGAGGACACGCCACAGGCCACACGCGTCCTCGGCAGTCATTGGCCGGTGACCTTTGCATTGCCGCGCAACGGACCTTCGGCCGCCGCGCGCACCAGCTACTGGTTCGACTACCAGGGCGTGCGCGTTGCCGTGCTCGACGGCACCTCGGCGCTGGATCTGGGCACCGGCCCGGCGCAGGCCCAGTGGCTGGACAAGGTGCTGGCCGACAACCCGCATCCCTGGTCGATCGTGCTGATCCATCAGCCATTCTTCTCGCCGCGCGCCGATCGCGAAAACGAAAAGTTGGTCGAGCAGGTGTTGCCGGTGATCCGCCGCCACAAGGTGGATCTGGTGTTGCAGGGCCACGACCATACCTATGGCCGGCGCGGCGATGCGGCCGGGCAGGCGACGCCGGTATTCGTGGTCTCGGTCGCCGGGCCCAAGCAGTACCGCCTGTCGGACATGGCGCGCACCACCATGCGCCCGGTGGGCGAAGACACCCAGCTCTATAAGGTGCTGCGTCTGGACAGCCAGCATCTGGTGTACGAATCGCGCACAGCCACCGGACGTCTCTACGACGCGTTCGAACTGCAACGCGACAGCAACGGCAGCAAACGTTTGATCGAACGCGAGGCCGGACGCATTGCGCCGCGCAACTGCCCGCGCAGTGCAACGCTCAAGGGGCGTGCGGATCGATGCTGGGAATGAGCGAGGGCAGGCAATAGCCTGTCCGCAATGCCGTGCTGCCGGGGGGCAGAGCCAGCAGTGCGCAGCGTCTGCAAGCCAGGTGCACATAGCGGTGTGTCCGCCGCCGGCTTCTTCGACGTGCCCGACTGCCGCCTTGAATATGACAACGCAGCAAGCGGTTTAATCGGAATTGCGACTGCATTTACGCGTTGTTTCAAGACTTCGCATCTGCATCGCTTGTTTCTATGGGCCTGCGTTTGATCATCAGCGAGTGCGATTTATGTCACGTCGATAGTGCGACTACGGTTGGTGCGGCCGGGCCAGCGACCAGGTAGCCGAATCGATGCGGCACTGCGGTGGCGGCTCGGTTCCCCCACAGCCCGAGTCGCCCCCATGATTCCTCAACTGATTCACCTGACCGCACCCACCAAGCAGCTGCTATGGGAGGAGCGCAGGATCTGCGATCGCCTGCAGCGCCTGTTGCCTGGATGGACCTGTTACGTCTGGGACGATGCCGATAACTCCCAGCTGATGCGGCGTGCATTCCCCGAGTTTGCCGAGCGCTACGAGCAGATTCGCTTCGGTGTGATGAAAGCCGACATCGCCCGCTGCGCGTACATGCATGCACATGGCGGCTTCTACTTCGACACCGACTACAAACTGCTACGACCACTCGATGCGCAGATGCTGTCGCAGCGTTGCGTGCTGCCCGTCGAGGAAGGTGCGCCGGGCCAGGAAGACTTCAAGATCGGCAATGCCGTGTTCGGCTCCGAGCCCGGGCATCCGTTCTGGCGCGCGTTCCTCGAGCACATCTTTACCGCGCATGCTCCGGAAACGCTGCAGGACCACCGCGAGATTCCGATGATTTCGGGCCCGCGTGGGCTGACGCGTTTCTACGAAGCGCACGGTGGGCAGTTCGCCGACATCCTGTCCCCCCGCGCGATGCCTTCCATCCGGACCGCACCTGGTTCGGGCTTGGCCATCGTGGCGGCAAGAGCGCGGTCGGCTCGCACCTGTGCTGGGCATCGTGGCGCGGCAAGTCGCCGCGGCGTGCCCTGACCAACTACCTGCGCCGCAAGTTGAACGCGGTGCCGATTTGAGTGGCAGCGTGCGCGTGATACGGCAATCGGCCTGGGGCAGGGCCGCTCAGGTCGAATCTGAGTGAGGTCATTGGCCTGGGTGCTGTAGGCGATTTATCCGAGCGCAAGCTTGCATGTTCAAGTGGCTTCGCATTGCGTGTTGCAGGTATCGCGCGAATTCGGAGCTAGGTAAGGCGGGCGAGCCAATGGCTGATGACCCAGCCTGGATCGGTTTGACGCAACCGAAGGCTGGCGCCACTGCTGACACCGATCAAGGTTCCAAGGCACACCGCAGAGAGCTGGTGGAAGACCTATCAGCCATCTGCAGCACACCGACGCCATGCGCGTCGGCGTGCCGCGTTGAGCGAATCAGGCCGCCTCGGCCTGCAGCTGGCGCGGGCCTTCCTTGAGCGCACGCGCGATCAAGCCGACCAGCAGATCGAGCTCGTCTTCATCCATCGCAAAATGCGGAGTGAAGCGCAGCGAATTCTCGCCGCCGTGGATCACGTTGACGCCGCGATGGCGCAACCACTCTTCGGTGGAACCGGCGCCGTAGCACTTGAATTGCGGTGCCAGTTCGCAGGAGAACAACAGGCCGGTGCCTTGCACCTTGGTGATCAAGCCGCCGAGCTCGGCCTGCAGCGCTTCCAGCTTGGCAATCGCCTGCGCACCGCGGATGCGGATGTTGTCGCGCACCTGCGGCGTGAACAACGCCAAAGTGGCGCAGGCCACATCGAGCGCGCGCGGGTTGGTGGTCATGGTGTTGCCGTAGGTGCCCTTGCGATACACCTGCGCGGCGTGTTCGGTCACCGCCAGCACCGACAGCGGGTATTGGGCCGCGTTGAGCGCCTTGGAATAGGTCTCCAGATCCGGCGGGTCGAGCTGTTCGAATCCCGGGTAGTCCACCACCGAGAGCACGCCATGCGCGCGCAGCCCGGCCTGGATGGAATCGACCAGCAACAGGCTGCCATGGGTACGGGTGAGCGCGCGCGCGGCGGCGTAGAACTCGGCCGGCAACGCGCGCCCCGGGTCGCCTTCGCCCATCACCGGCTCCAGGAATACCGCTTCGATAAACCAGTGATTGCGCGCGGCCTCATCGAAGGCGCGTTGCAACGCGGCCACGTCGTACGGGGCGATCGCGATGACCGAATCCTCGTCGCGATAGCTGGCCAGGTATTTGGTATAGGTCTTGCGACTGGAATCGGAATACAGGCCCGGGCGATCGGTACGGCCATGGAAGCTGCCCTTGACCACCAGGCGCTTGATGGTGGCACCGGCGTGCCGCGCGCCGGGGTCGGTGTGCAGCTTGGCGTTGGTATCGACGATGCGGGCGGCCAGGCCCACCGCTTCGGAGCCGGAATTGAGACACATGAAGCGTGCGAACGGGCAACCGCCGCGGCTGTGGCCGATCTCGGCACGCAGGGCGCGATCGAGCCGGCGTTGCGCCAGGCTGGGCGTCATCACGTTGGCCATCACCTGCGGGCGCGCCATGGCCTCGAGCACGGCCGCCGGCGTATGGCCGAAGCCGAGCATGCCGTAGCCGCCGGCGTCGTAGAGCACCGCGCCCTTGAGCGTGACCACCCACGGCCCGCGTGCGGCCAGTGCCACATAAGGCGTCACGGCGTCGTCCGCGTAGAAATTGATGAAGCCTTCCTGCACTGCGCCGATCTGGGCCTCTTCGTCCAGGTCCAGCAGGTCGGCGGCGTCATCGCGCACCAGCGCATATTCGGCTGCTGCTGCATGGATGGCCTGCTGCAGGTCAGGGTGGCTGACGGCCAGGCGCGCGATGGTCGCGTCGTCCAGGCCTTCGGTCAGGCGGCGGCCGGCATGGGCACGCAGCGGGACGAGCGGGGCAAGGACGGACATGGCGCATCTCCTTCAAAGGTGGCGTTCCCTTTCTATTATCGGCAGAAGATCGGCGTTTGGCAGCGTGAATCTGGGCAGGAAGTACGATATTTTCGGCGATTCGCCGAAACGAATGCACAATAGTGAAGATCACCCCCTCCGACGAACGCCTGTTGTCGCTGCTGCGCGAGGACGCGCGCGCCTCCACCGCCCAGATCGCGCGGCGGCTCGGACTCTCGCGCACCACCGTGCAGAGCCGCATCGAAAAGCTCGAGCGCGACGGCGTGATCAGCGGCTACACCGTGCGCACGCATGACGACTACGAGCAGGGCCGCATCCGCGCGCACATCCTGATCACCGTGCTGCCCAAGAAAATGCCTGCCGTGGTGAAGGCCTTGCGCGATATTCCGGAAGTGCGCCTGCTGCATTCGGTCAGCGGTGCCTACGACCTGGTCGCCCTGGGGGTGGTCGGCGGCGTCAACGAGATGGACGTGCTCACCGACGCCATCGGCGCCATCGACGGCGTGGAGCGCACGACCAGCGCGATCATCCTGTCGACCAAGTTCGAGCGGTGAATGGAGAATCGGGAATAGGGAATCGTAAGAGCAGCGAATCGGGGGCGGAAAGGCGACGATGAAGCCCTGCTGCTCGTCCGATTCCCCATTCCCAATTCTCCATTCCCGGCCGCAGTTACACTATGCGGCTACTCAGACAACGATCCTGCGGCCTTGAAGAAGTCCGATTTCCATTACGACCTGCCCGACGAACTGATCGCCCAGGCGCCGCTGGCCGAGCGCGCGGCGAGCCGGCTGCTGGTCGTGCCGCCGTCGCCGCAGGCGCTGGCCGACCGCCAGGTGCGCGATCTGCCCGAGCTGCTGCAGCCGGGCGATCTGCTGATCTTCAACGACACCCGGGTCATTCCGGCACGCTTGTTCGGGCACAAGGCCAGCGGCGGACGGGTGGAAATCCTGATCGAGCGCCTGCTTGGCGAGCGTCAGGCGCGGGTACAGATCGGCGCCAGCAAGTCGCCCAAGGCCGGCAGCCTGATCGCGCTCGATGCCGGCGGCCAGGCCGAGGTGCTGGGCCGCGATGGCGAGTTCTATCTGCTGCGCTTCGAGATCCCGACTCCGCTGGAACACTGGCTGCTGGAGGCTGGCCGCCTGCCGCTGCCGCCCTACATCCGCCGCGAGCCGGGCGTGGAAGACCGCGAGCGCTATCAGACCGTGTTCGCGCGCGAAGTCGGTGCGGTGGCCGCCCCCACCGCCGGGCTGCATTTCGACGAGCCGCTGCTGGCACGCTTGCGCGAGCGCGGGGTGGAGTTCGGCCACGTCACCTTGCATGTGGGTGCCGGCACCTTTCAGCCGGTGCGGGTGGACAAGCTCGACCAGCACGTCATGCATACCGAATGGCTCAACGTGGGGGCCGCGCTGGTGGAACAGGTGCGCCGCACGCGTGCCCGCGGCGGCCGCGTGATCGCGGTGGGCACCACGGTGGTGCGCTCGCTGGAAAGCGCCTGGCGCACCACCGAGGCCGCGCCCGAAGGCGAATTGCAGCCATTCGCCGGCGAAACCCAGATCTTCATCCTGCCCGGCTACCGCATCCGCAGCGTCGATGCGATGGTCACCAACTTCCATCTGCCCGAAAGCACCTTGATGATGATGGTCTCCGCCTTCGCCGGCCGCGAGCGCATCTTCGCCGCCTACCGCCACGCCATCGCGCAGCGCTACCGCTTCTTTTCGTACGGCGATGCGATGTTGTTGTGGGGCCGGGATTGGGGATTCGGGAGTGGGGATTCGTAACGGCCCTCAGCTCTCAGCCTTCTCGCTTTTGCCAATCCCGAATCACCAATTTCCAATCCCGGCCCCTCAATGTCCCGACTCCAGTTCCAGCTCCAAGCCACCGACGGGCATGCCCGCCGTGGGCGCCTGACCTTTCCGCGTGGCACGGTCGAAACCCCTGCGTTCATGCCGGTCGGGACCTATGGTTCGGTCAAGGGCATCCTGCCCGAGCAGATCCGCGCGCTGGGTGCGGAGATCATTCTGGGCAATACCTTCCATCTGTATCTGCGTCCGGGCCTGGAGGTGATCGGCGATCACGGCGGACTGCACGGGTTTGCGCGCTGGGATGGGCCCATCCTCACCGATTCCGGCGGTTTCCAGGTGTTTTCGTTGGCGCATCGCCGCAAGATCACCGAGCAGGGCGTGACCTTTTCCTCGCCGACCGATGGCGCCCGGGTGTTCCTGGGTCCCGAAGAGAGCATGAAAATCCAGAAAGTGCTCGATTCGGACATCGTGATGATCTTCGACGAGTGCACGCCGTACCCGGCGACCGAGGACGTCGCGCGCCGCTCGATGGAGCTGAGCCTGCGCTGGGCGCAGCGCTCGCGCGATGCGCACGATGGGCTCGGCAACGATGCGGCGCTGTTCGGCATCGTGCAGGGTGGGGTGCATCCGGACCTGCGCAGCCGCTCGCTGGACGGACTGCAAGCCATCGGTTTCGATGGGTATGCGATCGGTGGGCTGGCAGTGGGCGAGCCCGAGCACGAACGCAATGCCATGCTCGAACACCTGCATCCGCGCCTGCCGGCCGAGCGCCCGCGCTACCTGATGGGCGTGGGCCGCCCGGAAGACCTGGTCGAAGGCGTGGCCCGCGGGGTGGACATGTTCGATTGCGTCATGCCCACCCGCAACGCGCGCAACGGCCACTATTTCACCTCGTTCGGCACCGTGCGCATCCGCAATGCCAAGTACGAGCGCGACCTGGACACCATCGAGCCGGGCTGTGGCTGCCATGCCTGCAGCAGCGGCTATACGCGCGCCTACCTGCGCCATCTGGACCGCTGCAACGAAATGCTGGCGCCGATGCTGGGCACCCTGCACAACCTCTGGTACTACGAAAAACTGATGGCCGACATGCGCGCAGCGATCGCGGCGGGAACCTTTGTGGAGTTCCGGCGGTCCTTCTATGCGGCACGCGGCGCCACCACGCCGCCGTTGCCGGGGGCAACCAGCTGAGACCGGCCGAGCGCGCCCTGACGCGGACGGCGTGGAACCTGCATGGCATAATTCCCGGCTGTTCCGCCCCGGCGGTACCTGAATAGCGAGCGGGCCCATGGGCGCGCTGGCACCAAACTAGGATGCACTGAATGAATCTGCTCGATTTCCTGATCCCCGCTGCCCAGGCGCAGGTCGCTGGCGGCGCGCCGGCACCCGGCCCGATGGGAGGCCTGTCCACCTTCGCGCTGCCGATCATCCTGATCGCGGTGATGTACTTCCTGATGATCCGCCCGCAGATGAAGCGCCAGAAAGAGCACAAGGCGCTGCTGGACAAGCTGGCGCGCGGCGATGAAGTGATCACCTCCGGCGGCGTTGCGGGTGTGATCACCGACATCGGCGACAACTTCATCAGCGTGGAAGTGGCCGACAACGTGCGTATCCGCGTGCAGAAGAGCGCCGTGGGCCATGTGCTGCCGAAGGGCACGCTGAAGTCGGCGAGCTAAGCGCGTCTTGCAATGGCTGCGCCGCTGTCAGGCAGGCGCAGTCGCCAGGTGGAACCGGAGGTTGTGACCCGCCGGTTCCACCGTTCCGCCCGTATCCATCTGAAGACCATTGGCGACGTTGTACCGGTCGCTTGAAGTCGTTCTCACTGCTAGGCGCGGCGCCGGGATGGTGCCACGCGGGACTGTCGCAATGCTCGAATTTCCTCGCTGGAAGTACTTCCTGATCCTGCTGGTACTGGCCGTCAGCGCGCTGTATGCGCTGCCCAACGTCTACCAGAAGGACCCGTCCGTGCAGATCACCGCCAGCCGCGGTGCGCAGCTTGACGACGCCTTGCGCAGCCGCATCGACGGTGAGCTCAAGAGCGCCGGCATCACGCCGAAGGCGATCACAAAGGAAGGCGACAGCCTGATGGTGCGGTTGCCCTCGCTGCAGGCGCAGACCCGCGCCAACGACGTGTTGCGCCAGCAGCTGGGCGAGAACTACACCGTGGCGCTGAACCTGGCCTCCACCGTGCCGGACTGGCTGGCCAAGCTGGGCGGCCGGCCGATGGTGCTGGGTCTGGACCTGGTGGGCGGTGTGCACTTCGCCATGCAGGTCGATCAAAAGGCCGCGCTGGAAAAGCGCCTGGACGGGTTTGCCGAAGACATTCGCACCACCTTGCGCGATGCGCGTATCCCGTATCGCTCGGTGGAGCGTCGCGCCGACAACAGTATCCAGGTCAGCCTGGGCGAGGGCGCCAATGCGGACGCCGCGCGCGTGGCGCTGGCCAAGGCGCAGCCGACCCTGACCTACGACGTCAGCGGCCAGAACATCGCCGTGAAGGTGCCGGAGGCCGAGCTCAAGCAGATCGCCAGCGGTGCGATCGAGCAGAACCTCACCACCTTGCGCAACCGCGTCAACGCACTGGGCGTGTCCGAGCCGACCATCCAGCGCCAGGGCGAGGACCGCATCGTGGTCGAACTGCCCGGTCTGCAGGACACCGCCGAAGCCAAGCGCCTGATCGGTGCCACCGCCTCGCTGGAATTCCGCGCCGTGGTCGACGGCAACGCCGACGATGCCGTGCGTAGCGGCAACATTCCGCCGGAGGCCAAGGTCTATCGCCTGCGCGACAGCAACGCGCCGGTGTTGTTGAACAAGCGCGCGCTGGTGACCGGCGACCAGATGGTCAGCGCGTCGGTCAGCACCGACCAGAACGGCATGCCGGCAGTGGCGGTGACGCTCAACAACGTCGCCGGCCAGCGCATGTTCGACTACACCAGCGCCAACGTCGGCAAGCTGATGTCGGTGGTCTACATCGAGCGCATTCCCACCGTGACCATGGTCGACGGCAAGGAAGTGCGCAGCGTGCGGGTCAAGGAAGAAGCCTTGTCGCCAACCCGCATTGCCGGCGTGTTCGGCAAGAACTTCCAGACCACCGGTCTGGAAAAGACCGAAGCCGAGAACCTGGCCAAGCTGCTGAAATCCGGCTCGCTGGCCGCGCCGATGGATTTCGTCGAGGAATACGTGATCGGTCCGAGCCTGGGTGCGGAGAACGTGGAGCGCGGCGTCACGGCGGTGGTCTACTCGTTCCTGTTCACCCTGGTGTTCTTCACCATCTACTACCGCGTGTTCGGCGCGATCACCTCGGTGGCGCTGCTGTTCAACCTGCTGATCGTGGTGGCGGTGATGTCGCTGTTCGGCGCCACCATGACGTTGCCGGGCTTTGCCGGCCTTGCCCTGTCGGTGGGTCTGTCGGTGGACGCCAACGTGCTGATCAACGAGCGTATCCGCGAAGAGTTGCGCCTGGGCGTACCGGCCAAGTCGGCGATCGCGGCCGGTTACGAAAAGGCCGGCGGCACCATCCTCGACGCCAACCTGACCGGCCTGATCGTGGCGGTGGCCTTGTACGCGTTCGGTACCGGCCCGCTGAAGGGTTTCGCGCTGACCATGATGATCGGTATTTTCGCCTCGATGTTCACCGCGATCACCGTGTCGCGTGCGCTGGCGGTGTTGATCTACGGCAGCCGCAAGAAGCTGAAGTCCGTCGCTATCTGAGATGCGAGTCCGGCCCTGGCCGGTGCAGCCCAGCTGCACGCGGTCGGGGAATGAATCCCTTTGCAAGCGTCTGCGCCCCAATGGCGCAAACGTCTTAAACGGAAGATCTTTTCCATGAAATTGTTCCCGCTCCATCTCATTCCCAACGACACCAAGATCGATTTCATGAGCTGGCGCAAGCCGGTGCTGATCTTGATGCTGGTGCTGGCAGTCGCCTCGGTCGGCATCATCGTCGGCAAGGGTTTCAATTACGCGCTGGAATTCACCGGCGGCACGCTGGTGCAGACCTCGTTCCAGAAGACCGTGGACGTGGACCAGGTGCGCGAGAAGCTGTCCAAGGCCGGCTTCGAAAACGCCCAGGTGCAGAACGCGCGCGGCGGCAATGAAGTCATGATTCGCCTGCAGCCGCATGGGCAGAACAACAATCGCGACGATGCCGCGCGCACCGTTGCCGAAGATGTGCGCAAGGCAGTGACCAGCGACGAGAATCCGGCCACCGTGCAGCCTGGCGAATTCGTCGGCCCGCAGGTCGGCAAGGATCTGGCCTTGAATGGCGTGTATGCCACGGTGTTCATGCTGGTGGGCTTTTTGATCTACATCGCGTTCCGCTTCGAGTGGAAGTTCGCGGTGGTCGCCAGCCTGACCGCCTTGTTCGACTTGCTGGTCACCGTGGCCTTCGTGTCGCTGACCGGTCGCGAGTTCGACCTGACCGTGCTGGCCGGCCTGCTGTCGGTGATGGGCTTTGCGATCAACGACATCATCGTGGTGTTCGACCGCGTGCGCGAAAACTTCCGCGCACTGCGCGTGGAGCCGCTGGAAGTGCTGAACCGCTCGATCAACCAGACGCTCTCGCGCACGGTGATCACCGCGGTGATGTTCTTCCTGTCGGCATTGGCGCTGTACATCTACGGCGGCGAATCGATGGAGGGCCTGGCCGAAACCCACATGATCGGCGCAGTGATCGTGGTGATCTCCTCGGTGATCGTGGCCGTACCGATGCTGAGCATCGGTCCGTTTGCGGTGACCAAGCAGGACCTGCTGCCGAAGGCCAAGGACGTGGAGGCGCTGGCGCGTCGTCCTTGATGGGTTGGCAAAAGGTCTGACGAAAAAACCGCGCATTGCGCGGTTTTTTTGTTTCTGGCGGTGAACGTCGTGACTTCATGATCGTGCACTGCGACGTTATTACTCAAGATTTTCAACGCTAGGATTTCCTGGGGCACGTGATGCCGATCGATACGCAATACGTCGCGTTAGAGAAACAACAGCGACGTCAAACGCCTGGTTCCGTATGCCCGTAGTCACCTGCGCATCGGCCGCCATGCGGGTGAGGAACACCGCGACCTCCATTTGGCCCGTCTGCGCCGGATAACGCTTGCCGCTGGCAAGGATGAAGCGCCGTATCCAGCCCAGATAGGCTGCTCGGTGCGCAGGCTGTAGTGCCGTATGCGCGGGCGATCGCGCATCTGCTCGAGTAGCCAGAGCGGTGGAAGCACTGTTACGCCGTGCTTTTTGGGGCGTATCTCATACGCCTGCATCCTTGCTGGATAACACTGAAAGCATCCGAATGGTCGCGTCCGCTTGCCATCGTGCAATCCCGTGACCCCGGATAGGATTTCCTCCTTCACAAAGCGGCAGCGATCCAAGATACTCAACGCAACACCGCATTTCGGCGGTCCAATGTAGTTAGGGCGAACGCGGATGACCACGCGATCCATGGATGAGATACGTGCCGAGTACATTTCCTCAATGGGAGAGGAGTTAGGCGCCAGCTTCTACGAGCTCTATCGAAAGCTCGTCGAGCTCCACATCCTTTGGCAGCAATATCGTCAGCTGTTTGGAAATGACACGGGGACGGTCCACCTGCTTAAGGAAGGTCTGATCAACT
>NZ_JAGHWR010000070.1:0-26665 GCF_017746155.1 Xanthomonas sp. D-36-1 | reverse complement strand
CTGCCGACCTGGCCGCCCCGACACTGGATAGTGCGGCGCGATCAGGGCAAGCAGTTGCTGCCACGGAACAACCTGCTCCATCTCGGCAAGAAAGATCTCGCGCCGGGTCTGCTTACGCTTGCCCAAGCCCTCAGCGTCACCGAACGTCAGCTGCATGGATGAATCCTCTACATAAGGCGATAGTGTCGCGCATCTGCGGTGAGTTGATCAGACCTTCCCTAGGTCCTGATTCCTGCCAGACAGTCTGGTCGGCCTGCAAGTTGCACAGCTAAACACCTGCAGCTTCCCGTGGGCGACCTACGTCGCGATCGCTGCCTGCCCAGCCCGTTTTCCTGCTGCTCCGGGTGCTCTCCCGGCGCGGCCCCTCCCCGGCCTCGATTTGGCACAAACATTGCTTTCTCCCTGGCAACACTTCGCGGGAGAGCACCGTGTCCAGTCCCTTCTCTTCGTTCCTCGGCGTCCATGGCGACGCGTTGACGCTGCGCGAGCAGCGCATGAAGCTCATTGCCAGCAATCTGAGCAATGTGGACACGCCGGGCTACAAGGCCAAGGACCTGAACTTCGAGGCGGCGCTGAAGTCGGCGCAGGGCGAGCAGGATGGCGGTCTGCTGCAGACCACCGACGCCAAGCATTACGAAGTAGGCGGCGGCGCCGGGCTCAACCCCTTCCAGTTCACCCGCGAAGCCGATCAGCCCAGCCTTGACGGCAATACCGTCGATCCCGATGCCGAACGCGCCGCCTACGGCCGCGCTGCGCTGGAATACCGCGCGTCGCTGAGCTTCCTCGAATCCAAGGTGCGCTCGATGCTCACCGCGATCACGGGCCAATAAGTCATGAGCAATCTTCCCATCTTCGATGTGGCCGGCTCGGCCCTGCACGCGCAGTCGGTGCGCCTGAGCACCATCGCGTCCAATCTGGCCAATGCCGATTCGGTCGCAGGCTCGGCCGAGGCCACCTACAAGCCGATCGAGCCGATCTTCCAGGCCCAGCAAAGCCGGCAGGACCCCAGCCTGACCTCGGTGAACGTCAAAGAGATCACCACCACCAATGCACCGCCGATCCGCCGCTACGAACCCGGCCACCCGCTGGCTGACGCCGAGGGCTATGTGTTCTCGCCCGACGTGGACCCGGTCTCGCAGATGGTCAACATGATTTCCGCCTCGCGCAATTACCAGGCAGGCGTGGAAATGCTCAATACCGCCAAGGAACTGGCGCTCGCGACCCTCACCATGGGTCGCTGACCCTTCCTAGCTGACCCTTACCAACGGAACACTCCCTATGAGCACGATCGGCAGCGATCTCTACAAAAGCCTTGGCCTGAGTACCAGCAGCACGGTCGCCAAGAAAGAGGATGCACTCGGCCAGGCCGACTTCCTCAAATTGATGACCGAACAGCTGCAGCATCAAGACCCGCTCAAACCGATGGAAAACAGCGCGTTTCTCGGGCAATTGGCGCAGTTTTCCACCGTGCAGGGCATTGGCGACCTCAATACCAAGGTCAGCAACTTCTCCGACTCGATGAACAGCGACCAGGTGCTCAAGGGCGCAGCGTTGGTTGGCCACAACGTGCTGGTGCCCTCGGCGCAGGTCGCGATCGATGCCACCGGCTCGGCCAAGGGCGTGGTCGCCGCGACCTCGGCCGGTTTCGTCAATTTCGAAATCACCGACGCCAACGGCACCTTCGTCAAACAGATCAGCGTGCCGGCCAGCGCTGCCGGTGAGGTGTCGTTTGACTGGGATGGCACCGACGCAAACGGCAATCGCATGGCGGCCGGCAAGTACGGCGTGACTGCCACCCAGACCGACACCGCCGGCTCCAAAAGCAAGTTGTCTACCTATGTCCAGGCACCGGTGGACAGCGTCACGATCGGCTCGGACGGTTTGTATCTCAACCTGACCGGGCTAGGCACTTCCCCGCTCGCCAACGTGCTCCGCGTCAGCTGAGCCGGCAACCAATACCTAAAGGAACTCATCCATGGGCTTCAATACCTCGTTGTCCGGCATCAACGCAGCCAATGCCGATCTGAACGTCACCTCCAACAACATCGCCAACGTCAACACGACCGGGTTCAAGGAATCGCGCGCCGAGTTTGCCGACATGTTCCAGAGCACCAGCTATGGCCTGTCGCGCAATGCGGTCGGTTCGGGCGTGCGCGTCAGCAACGTGGCCCAGCAGTTCTCGCAGGGCAATATCGACCCGACCGGGCGCAGCCTGGACCTGGCGGTCTCCGGCGAAGGCTTCTTCACCGTCTCGTCCAACGGCGCCAAGATGTACACCCGCGCCGGTAATTTCCAGACCGATGCCAACGGCTATGTGGTCAACCCGCAGGGCGCACGCCTGCAGGTATTCGCACCCAACCCCAGCGGTAATGGTTTCGACGTGGGCCGCCTGTCGGACCTGCAGTTGCTGACCACCGACAGCCCGCCGAAGTCCACCTCCACGGTCAACCTGGCCTTTACCCTGCCGGGCAATGCCACCGCGCCGACCGTGACCCCGTTCAACCCGGCCGACGACAAGACCTATAGCCACTCCACCGGCGGCATCAATGTCTACGACTCGCTGGGCGTCAGCCATGTGCAGACCTCCTACTTCGTCAAGACCGCCAACCCCAACGAGTGGCAGGTCTACAACTACGTGGACGGCGCTGCGGTCGGCGCCCCGACCACCCTGCAGTTCTCCGATACCGGCGCGCTGACCACCCCGGCCAACGGCATCATCGCGATGGACCCGTTCACCCCGAGCACCGGCGCGGGCGTGCTGAACATGCAACTCAACGTCACTGGCTCCACCCAGTACGGCGAAGCCTTCGCCCTGCGCGATACGCGCCAGGACGGCTACGCCAGCGGCAAGCTCAACGAAATCAGCATCGACACCAGCGGCGTGGTGTTCGCGCGCTATTCCAACGGCGCCGACAAACCGCTGGGCCAGGTCGCGCTGAGCAGCTTCGTCAACCCGCAGGGCCTGCAGTCGCAGGGCAACAACATGTGGGCCGAGAGCTACACCTCCGGTGCCGCGCGCACCGGCGCGCCGGACACCTCGGACCTGGGCCAGATCGAATCCGGCTCGCTGGAAGCCTCCACGGTGGACCTGACCGAGCAGCTGGTGAACATGATCGTGGCCCAGCGCAACTTCCAGGCCAACTCGCAGATGATCTCGACCCAGGATCAGGTCACTCAGACGATCATCAATATCCGTTAAAAGCCGGGAATGGGGAATCGGGAGTAGGGAATCGTAAGAGCTGGCATCGCGTGTATTAGATGCCAGCCTTGCACCCTACTCTCCCAGCTTCCCGCGACCCGCTTTTGCGATTCCCGATTCCCGATTCCCGATTCCCGATTCTCCATTCCCGATTCCCGGTGTCCCATGGATAAAGCCCTCTACGTCGCGATGACCGGTGCCCGTGCCTCCCTGCAGGCGCAGAGCACCGTGTCGCACAATCTTGCCAACGTCGATACGGTGGGATTCAAGGCTGCGTTGGCCAATACCGAGGCGTTCAAGATCCAGGGCAAGGGCTATCCGTCGCGGATCGATGCGCTGCATGTGGACCAGGGCTTCGATCGTAGCCAGGGCCATCAGAAGGTGACCGGCAACCCGCTGGACGTGTCGCTGCAGCAGGACCGCTGGCTGGCGGTGCAGTCGCCCGACGGCAGCGAGGCCTACACCCGCAACGGCGAATTGGCGCTCACCGCCAATGGCCAGCTGGTCACCGCCAACGGACATGCGGTGCTGGACGAAGGCGGCAACCCGATGACGATCCCGCCGCACCAGGCGTTGGAGATCGGCAGCGACGGCAGTATTTCGATCATTCCGCAGGGCGAAGGCCCGCAGACCATGGCCATCGTCGGCAAGATGAAGGTGGTGGATGCGCCCGCCGACCGTTTGACGCGGCGCCCCGACGGACTGATGCGCAACACCAGCACCGACCCGGCACAGGCATTTGCGGTGGCCACCGGCAAGACCATCAACAGCGGCATGCTGGAAGGCAGCAACGTGGACGCAGCCGGCGCGCTGGTGGAAATGATCCAGCTGCAACGGCAGTTCGAAATGCAGGTCAAGATCATCAAGAATGGCGACGACAACGCGCAATCGGCCAATTCGCTGCTGCGGGTGAGTGGCTAAACGCGGCGCAGGCCGCCGGCCAACTCGCCAATTTTTTGCTAACGCCGCCGCCAACCGTAAGGCGTGGTTGGCGCCCGCATTGGGCATACCGAAAAATCCGGGGCTTCATTACAGAGTGACTGGTCTGCGGCATGGCTGCAGAGCGGCTAGTCCGTGACCTGGCTGGAGGGCCCTTGCCCGCTCACCCTCCCGGGACACGCCGTGAATCCGTCCATGGAGGCTCTTACGCGGCATCCATGCCGCGTAAGGTCCCGGGAGGGTGAGCGGGCAAGGACCAGTGAAGATGGTCGGTGTCTTTGCGAAAGCAGTGCTCGACGTGCTGGTTGACCGCCACTCGCTTATCCCTTCATCGCGCCTATCGCATGTCCAATGCCCAAGCAAGCAATCCTGAGCAGCAAACTGCCCGATGCATGCGATGACTTGCTTCCGGTTGACCACCAGCCAACTGTCTGGCGCGGTGCCCTCACCGATTGCGGGACCCTTGGCGGCATGGATGCCGCCAAGGAGCCCCCATGGACGGGTTCACGGCGTGTCCCGCGAGCGGTGAGGGCACCGCGCCCTCGACCGACTCAGCTTCTGCCCTGGATTCTGACGCCGACACGTGGCCAACGAGCCTGCAACGCCTGCAATCAAACGAGTTCGCGCCAAGTGATCAGCTGCACTAACCGGCAACCGACCACGAGGTGATCAGCCACGCAAACGCAACCGCCGGCGGCTTGGCGACTTGCCTGCCGCCGCCCCTCCTGCCCTGAGTAGGTCGTCGCGCACCCAGGCGGCGTGATACGGCGCACACCCGGCAGAAATCCGACACCGCTTTGGCACGCCACGTGCATATACCCACCCGTACCCGGAACACATCCCCGGGTCTAACGAGGAATCGGGTCATGAATCAGGCTTTGTGGGTCGCCAAAACCGGACTGGATGCGCAGCAGACGCGCATGTCGGTCATTTCCAACAACCTGGCCAATACCAATACCACCGGCTTCAAACGCGACCGTGCCGCGTTCGAAGACCTGTTGTACCAACAGGTGCGTGCGCCCGGCGGCTCGACCTCCGCGCAGACGCAGCTGCCGACCGGCCTGCAACTGGGGACCGGCGTGCGCGTGGTGTCCACCTTCAAGGGGTTCGACCAAGGCAGCCAGCAGCAGACCGGCCGCGCGCTGGACGTGATGGTCAATGGTCGCGGTTTCTTCGAAGTGCAGATGCCCGATGGCACCTCGGCCTACACCCGCGACGGCACCTTCCAGATCAACGCCCAGGGCGAACTGGTCACCAACAGCGGCTACCCGCTGCAGCCGGGGATCCAGGTGCCGGAAGGCGCGCAGTCGCTGACCATCGGCAACGACGGCACCATCAGCGTCACCCTCGCCGGCCAGGCCGCCGCGCAGGAAATCGGCGCACTGACGTTGACCGACTTCATCAACCCCTCGGGCCTGCAGGCCAAGGGCGAAAACCTGTTCGTCGAAACCACCGCTTCGGGCCCCGCACAAAACGGCACCCCCGGCCTCAACGGCCTGGGTACCACCGTGCAGGGCGCGCTGGAAGGCAGCAACGTCAATACGGTGGAAGAGCTGGTGAGCATGATCGAGACGCAACGCGCCTACGAAATGAATGCCAAGGCCATCTCCACCACCGACTCGATGCTCGGTTACTTGAACAACAACGTCTGATCGGCTCGCCGCTCCTCGCCCTCTCAGGAATCAACGCCATGTCACGCCTGCCTTCTCTCTCCCGCCTGTGCCTCGCCACTGCCTGCAGCGCGCTGCTGGGTGGCTGCGTGGCCGCCGGCGATGTGCGTCCGTTCGCCGAAATGGCGCCGATCGTGCCGGTGGTGGCACCGGTGGCGCAACCGACGGCCGGCGCGATCTATGCCGCCGGCCCCGGCCTGAACCTGTATGGCGACCGCCGTGCCCGCGATGTCGGCGATCTGCTGACGGTGAACCTGGTCGAAAGCACCACCGCCTCGTCCACCGCCAACACCAGCATCAGCAAGAAAGACGCCACCACCATGGCCGCGCCGACCTTGCTGGGCGCGCCGCTCACCGTCGGTGGCTTGAACGTGCTTGAGAACAGCACCAGCGGCGACCGCAGCTTTGCCGGCAAGGGCAACACCGCGCAGAGCAACCGCATGCAGGGCAGCGTCACCGTCACCGTGATGCAACGCCTGCCCAACGGCAACCTGGTGATCCAGGGGCAGAAGAACCTGCGCCTGACCCAGGGCGACGAACTGGTGCAGGTGCAAGGCATCGTGCGCGCCGCCGACATCGCCCCGGACAACACCGTGCCCTCCAGCAAGGTGGCCGACGCCCGCATCGCCTACGGCGGCCGCGGCGCGATTGCACAGTCCAATGCGATGGGCTGGCTGAGCCGCTTCTTCAATTCCCGTCTGTCGCCCTACTGAGCCTGCGACCATGAACCTGTCTTCCCTGCCCTTCCGTCTGCTGGCTGCCGCCGTCGCGCTGTGCGCGATTGCCGCGCCGGCCAGCGCCGAGCGCATCAAGGATCTCGCCCAGGTCGGCGGCGTGCGCGGCAACGCGCTGGTCGGCTACGGCCTGGTGGTTGGCCTGGACGGCAGCGGCGACCGCACCAGCCAGGCGCCCTTTACCGTGCAGAGCCTGAAAAACCTGCTTGGCGAACTGGGCGTCAATGTTCCGGCGAACGTCAACCCGCAGCTGAAAAACGTCGCGGCCGTGGCCATCCATGCCGAATTGCCGCCGTTCGCCAAGCCCGGCCAGCCGATCGACATCACCGTCTCCTCGATCGCCAACGCCGTCTCGCTGCGCGGCGGCTCGCTGCTGATGGCACCGCTGAAAGGCGCCGATGGCCAGGTGTATGCAATGGCCCAGGGCAACCTGGTGGTCGGCGGTTTCGGTGCACAGGGCAAGGACGGCTCGCGCGTCTCGGTCAATGTGCCCAGCGTCGGCCGCATTCCCAACGGCGCCACCGTCGAACGTGCGTTGCCGGACGTGTTCGCCGGCACCGGCGAGATCACCCTCAACCTGCATCAGAACGATTTCACCACCGTCTCGCGCATGGTCGCGGCGATCGACAGCAGCTTCGGCGCCGGCACCGCGCGTGCGGTCGACGGCGTGACCGTGGCGGTGCGCTCGCCGACCGATCCGGGTGCGCGGATCGGCCTGTTGTCGCGGCTGGAAAACGTCGAACTCTCCCCTGGCGATGCACCGGCTAAGGTGGTGGTCAATGCACGGACCGGCACCGTGGTCATCGGCCAGCTGGTGCGGGTGATGCCGGCTGCGATCGCGCATGGCTCGCTGACCGTCACCATCAGCGAAAACACCAACGTCAGCCAGCCGGGCGCCTTCAGTGGCGGCCGCACCGCGGTGACCCAGCAATCGACGATCACGGCCACCTCCGAAGGCAGCCGCATGTTCAAGTTCGAAGGCGGCACCACGCTCGATCAGATCGTACGTGCGGTCAACGAAGTGGGCGCCGCGCCCGGCGACCTGGTGGCCATCCTGGAAGCGCTCAAGCAAGCCGGTGCGCTCACCGCGGAGCTGGAGGTGATCTGACATGCGTATCGCAGCCTCGCCCATTGATCTCAACCCGAGCACCAAGGCCGATCCGGCAAAGATCGACAAGGTCTCACGTCAGCTCGAAGGTCAGTTCGCGCAGATGCTGGTCAAGAGCATGCGCGATGCCAGCGCCGGCGACCCGATGTTTCCGGGCCAAAACCAGATGTTCCGCGAAATGTACGACCAGCAGATGGCCAAGGCGCTGACCAATGGCAAGGGGCTGGGTTTGTCGGCAATGATCTCCAAGCAGCTCAATGGCAACACTGGCGGTCCGGCCTTGAACACCTCGTTGAACACCGCCGAAGCGGCCAAGGCGTATGCCCTGGTTGCCGGCAAGCGCGATGCCTCGTTGCCGCTGCCCGCCCGCGATGGCGCGGCCACCGGCATCACGACCAGCAGCGTGGCCAAGGCGGCCCTGGGCGCAGGCAACTTGAGCGGCATCGGCATGAGCCAGGTGCTGGATCTGATTGCCGGGCGTACCGGCGGTGGCGAATCCGGCAGCGACGATGCGGCAGCGCTGAGCTGGCCGTCGGCCAACGATCGCTGGGCCGATGTGGCCGCCAGCGATGCCGCCGATGCCAATGCTGCGGTCAATGCAAGTGCCGCCAGCAGCGCCGCTGCCAGCCTGGGCGAGCGCACGCCGGAAGGCTTTGTCGCCAAGATCTGGACGCATGCGCAGAAGGCCGCGCGCGAACTGGGCGTGGACCCGCGCGCGCTGGTGGCCCAGGCCGCATTGGAAACCGGTTGGGGCCGTCGCGGCATCGGCAACGGTGGCGACTCCAACAACCTGTTCGGCATCAAGGCCACCGGCTGGAGCGGCGCCAAGGTCACCACCGGCACCCACGAATACGTCAACGGCGTCAAAACCACCGAAACCGCCGATTTCCGCGCCTATGGCTCGGCCGAGGAGAGCTTTGCCGACTACGTGCGGCTACTGAAGAACAACAGCCGTTACCAGACCGCGCTGCAGGCCGGCACCGATATCAAGGGTTTTGCACGCGGCTTGCAACAAGCCGGGTACGCCACCGATCCGGGCTATGCGGCAAAGATCGCGGCGATCGCCAACGGCCCGACCATCGACCGTGCGGTGGCCGCCATCGGCAACGCGGCGGCCGATCTGTCCAACCGCTATGCCAGTACCGCCGAGCCGGCCGGGTTCGGCACCATCCGTCGCTGAGGTAAACGCCCATGTCCATCATGTCCACCGGGACCAGCGCGCTCATCGCCTTCCAACAGGCGTTGTCGACCGTTAGCCATAACGTCGCCAACATCAATACCGAAGGCTATAGCCGCCAACGTGTGGAATTTGCAACGCGCACGCCCACCGACATGGGCTACGGGTTCGTGGGCAATGGCGCCAAGATCACCGATGTGGGCCGGGTGGCCGACCAGCTGGCCATCTCGCGCCTGCTCGACAGCGGCGGCGAACTCTCGCGCCTGCAGCAGCTGTCATCGCTGTCCAACCGCGTCGACGCGCTGTACTCCAACACCGCCACCAACGTGGCCGGGCTGTGGTCGAATTTCTTCGATTCCACCAGCGCGGTGTCGTCCAACGCCTCCTCCACCGCCGAGCGCCAGAGCATGCTCGACAGCGGCAATTCGCTGGCGACGCGCTTCAAGCAGCTCAACGGGCAGATGGACAGCCTGAGCAACGAAGTCAACAGCGGGTTGACCTCCTCGGTGGACGAAGTCAACCGCTTGACGCAGCAGATCGCCAAGCTCAACGGCACCATCGGTAGCAGTGCCCAGGCGGCAGCGCCGGACATGCTGGATCAGCGCGATGCGCTGGTGAGCAAGCTGGTCGGTTTTACCGGCGGTACTGCGGTAATCCAGGATGGCGGCTTCATGAACGTTTTCACCGCCGGCGGCCAGCCGCTGGTGGTTGGTACCACCTCTTCCAAACTCACCACCGTTGCCGACCCGTATCAGCCGACCAAGCTGCAGGTGGCGCTGCAGACCCAAGGCCAGAACGTCAGCCTCAGCGCCAGTTCGCTGGGTGGCCAGATCGGCGGTCTGCTGGAATTCCGCAGCAGCGTGCTCGAGCCGACCCAGGCCGAGCTCGGCCGCCTGGCCGTGGGCATGGCCAGCGCCTTCAATGCCGGCCACAGCCAGGGGATGGACTTGTATGGCGCGATGGGTGGCAACTTCTTCAATATCGGTTCGCCCACCGTTGCCGCCAATCCGAGCAATACCGGCAGCGCATCGCTGAGCGCCAGTTTCGGCAACGTGAGTGCCGTGGACGGCCAGAACGTCACGCTCAGCTTCGACGGCACCAACTGGAAGGCCATCAACGCCAGTACCGGCTCTGCCATGCCGATGACCGGTACCGGCACCGCCGCCGACCCGCTGGTGCTCAATGGCGTCAGCATGGTGGTGGGCGGCACGCCGGCCAGCGGCGACAAGTTCCTGCTGCAGCCCACCGCCGGGCTGGCTGGCAGCTTGTCGGTGGCCATTACCGATCCCTCGCGCATCGCCGCGGCCACTCCGGTCAAGGCCACTGCCACGGTCTCCAACCTGGGCACCGGCAAGATCAGCGACGTCAAGGTCACCAATGCGCAGAATCCCGCGCTGCTGACCCCCTCGTCGATCGCGTTCATCGACGCCAACCAGTACACCATCGATGGCGCCGGCCCGTTCGCCTACACCGCCGGCCAGACCATCAGCGCCAACGGCTGGAGCTTCGCGCTGGACGGCGCACCCAAGGCCGGCGACACCTTCGGCGTCGGCCCGATGGGCGCCGGCTCCAGCGACAACGGCAATGCCAAATTGCTGGCCAACATCGACGATGCCAAGGCGCTCAGCGGTGGCACGGTCACCCTCAATGGCGCGCTCTCCGGCCTGACCACCTCGGTCGGTTCGGCAGCGCGTGCGGCCAGCTATTCGGTCGATGCGCAAAAGGTCATCAACGACCAGGCGCAGGCCAGCCGCGATTCGATTTCCGGCGTCAACCTCGATGAGGAAGCCGCCAACATGCTGAAGCTGCAGCAGGCCTACCAGGCCGCCGCACAGATGATCTCCACCGCCGACACCGTCTTCCAAGCCATCCTGGGTGCCGTACGCTGATGACCGACCGTATCTCCACCAGCATGATGTACAGCCAGTCGGTCGCCTCAATGGGCGCCAAGCAGTCGCGGCTGAACCAACTCGAATCGCAGCTCTCCAGCGGGCAGCGCCTGGTCACCGCCAAGGACGACCCGGTGGCTGCAGGCACGGCGGTCGGCCTGGACCGTGCCCTGGCGGCGATCACGCGCTTCGGCGAAAACGCCAACAACGTGCAGAACCGGCTTGGGCTGCAGGAAACCGCGCTCTCGCAAGCCGGCGACAAAATGGCGCGCGTCACCGAATTGGCGGTGCAGGCCAGCAATTCTTCGCTCAGCCCCGACGACCGCAAGGCGATCGCCTCGGAACTGACGGCGCTGCGCGACAGCATGGTGAGCCTGGCCAACAGCACCGACGGCACCGGGCGCTATCTGTTCGGCGGCGCCGCCGACGGCAGCGCGCCCTTCATCAAGAGCAATGGCGGGGTCACCTACAACGGCGACCAGACCCAGAAGCAGGTCGAAGTGGCGCCGGACACCTTCGTCAGCGACACCCTGCCCGGCAGCGAAATCTTCATGCGCATCCGCACCGGCGACGGCACCGTGGATGCGCACGCCAACGCCGCCAACACCGGAACCGGGCTGCTGCTGGATTTCAGCCGCGATGCCAGCACCGGCAGCTGGAACGGTGGAAGTTACAGCGTGCAGTTCACCGCCGCCAATACCTATGAAGTGCGCGACAGCACCAATACGGTGGTGGGCACCGGCACCTACAAAGAGGGCGAAGACATCAACGCCGCCGGGGTGCGCATGCGCATCAGCGGCGCACCGGCGGTGGGCGACAGTTTCCAGATTGGCGCCTCCGGCACCAAGGACGTGTTCTCCACCATCGGCGACCTGGTCGGCGCGCTCAATTCCGACACGCTGACCCCGGCGCAGAAGACAGCGATGATCAACACGCTGCAGTCGTCGATGCGCAACATCACGCAGGCGTCCTCGAAGATGATCGATGCGCGCGCCTCCGGCGGCGCGCAGTTGTCGGCCATCGACAATGCCAACTCCTTGCTCGAATCCAACGAAGTCACGCTCAAGACCAGCCTGTCGTCGATCCGCGACCTGGACTACGCCTCTGCGATTGGGCAATACCAACTCGAGAAGGCCTCGTTGCAGGCCGCTCAAACGATTTTTCAGCAGATGCAGTCGTCGTCGTTGTTCAACATCATTCGCTGATTTTGCCGCGGAAAACCTGGGTTTCTTCGCTCCTGCACGTGAGCACCTGCGCAGGCGGACGAAGTTTGTTTTTTCGAAGAGTTATACCAGCACTAAAGATTGGCGGGGGGCTGCCGAATAAGCCAAACCCCTTGATACACAACGCTTACGTATTTCGTCCCGACGCAGAAAGACAGTAAAAAATACTGAATTTCGCTAAAGGTTCCCGACGCAACGCCGTTATTCATCTCAGCAGCGGCAACGGCCAACTTGATGGCCCCCCTGCGGAGGCTCCAGGCAAGTCCCCCTTGCCGGAAAAATCGCTTAGGAGAAATCAAAATGGCACAGGTAATCAACACCAACGTAATGTCGCTGAACGCTCAGCGTAACCTCAACACCAACAGCTCCAGCTTGGCGCTGAGCATCCAGCAGCTGTCGTCGGGCAAGCGCATCACCAGCTTTGCCGTAGACGCAGCCGGCGGCGCAATCGCCGAGCGCTTCACCACCCAGATCCGCGGCCTGGACGTTGCCTCGCGCAATGCCAACGACGGCATCTCGCTGTCCCAGACCGCCGAAGGCGCGATGCAGGAAATCGGCAACAACCTGCAGCGTATCCGCGAGTTGTCGGTGCAGTCGGCAAATGCCACCAACTCGTCCACCGACCGCGAGGCGCTGAACTCCGAAGTCAAGCAGCTGACCAGTGAAATCGACCGCGTCGCCAATCAGACCAGCTTCAACGGCACCAAGCTGCTGGACGGCTCGTTCTCCGGCGCGCTGTTCCAGGTGGGCGCCGATGCCGGCCAGACCATCGGCATCAATAGCATCGCCGACGCCAACATCGATACGCTGGGCAAGGCCAACTTCGCCGCCGCCGTTTCCGGCGCTGGCGTCACCGGCACCGCCACCGCTTCTGGTTCGGTCAGCGGCATCAGCCTGTCGTTCAAGGACGCCAGCGGTTCGGCCAAGAGCATCACCATCGCTGATGTCAAGGTCGCCGCCGGCGACAGCGCTGCCGACGTCAACAAGAAGGTTGCCTCGGCGATCAACGACAAGCTCGACCAGACCGGTATGTACGCCTCGATCAAGAGCGACGGCTCGGTGCAGATCGAATCGCTGAAGGCTGGCCAGGACTTCACCTCGCTGTCGGCTGGCACCTCCAGCGCCGCTGGCATCACCGTCGGCGCCGGCATCACCACCGCGTCGGCCGCTTCCGGCTCCACCGCTTCGACCTTGGGCAGCCTGGATATTTCCACGTTCTCGGGCGCTCAGAAGGCCCTGGAAATCGTCGACAAGGCGCTGACCACGGTCAACTCCTCGCGCGCCGACATGGGTGCGGTGCAGAACCGCTTCACCTCCACCATCGCCAACCTGAGCGCAACCTCGGAGAACCTGTCGGCCTCGCGCAGCCGGATCGCCGATACCGACTACGCCAAAACCACCGCCGAACTGACCCGCACGCAGATCCTGCAGCAGGCCGGTACCGCGATGCTGGCCCAGGCCAAGTCGGTTCCGCAGAACGTGCTGAGCCTGCTGCAGTAACTGGCAGTTGCCTGCCGCAGCAATGCGGCAACGCGCCACAGCAAGTCCAAAGCCCCTCTTCGGAGGGGCTTTTTTGTGGCCGCAGCCCGGCCACGCCAGCCTGGACGATTTAGAGCGGCTAACAAAACTACTGCGCAGCCGCCAGGCGGGCGCGGCCGGTGCTCGGAATCGGCATGTACCACTTGTACACTGCGGTTCTGAGCGCGCCGTCCACACACACCTGACGACTGCTCGCTACGTTTTGTTAGCCGCTCTCATTGACGCGCGCCGCCGAATCGACAGGCATGAAAATTGCATCGATAGCTGTCGTGCGCGTGCCCCATCGCTGCCGCTAAAGTCCTCGCGGATGCGGCCGATACCCGTCACGTAATCCCATGCGTCCGTCTGTTTCGGGCGCCCAGACGAGGAATGCAACATGGCATCGGTGATCAGCACTTCCGCCTCCGGATTGGACATCCCTACCGTGGTGTCCACCCTGGTGTCCCGGCAGAGAGACCCCGAGCAGGCACGCATCAACAAGGCCGGTACCGCCGCAACCACGCAGTTGTCGGCGATCAGCCAGATCAAAAGCAGCATGACCACGCTCAAGTCTGCGCTGGACAAGGTGATCAGCAGCGCCGACACAAACGCCTACAAGGCTACGGTGCCAACCGATGCCGGCTTCACTGCCACCACCACCAATTCGGCGGCGCCGGGCAACTATTCGGTGGAAGTGGTCTCGCTGGCGACCTCGCAGAAACTTGCCTCCGGTGCATTCACTGCCGATGCCACGGTGGGCAGCGGCACGCTGACGATCGGCTATGGCGATCAGAGCGTCACCGTGGACATCAGCGGCACCGACAAGCTCACCGACATCGCCGCGGCCATCAACAAGGCTGCCGGCGGCAAGGGCGTGACTGCCAGCGTGGTCACCGCCAACGATGGCCAGCACCTGGTCTTCAATGCGGTCGATTCCGGCACCAAGGGCGCACTGACCATCAGCGCCAGCGACCCCAGCCTGAGCAGCCTGACCTACGGCCCCGGCGTCACCGGCGGGCTGAACCAGACCGTCGCCGCCGCCGACGCGCGGGTACGCGTGGACGGCTTCGAGCGCACGTCCAGCTCCAATACCGTCAGCGACATCGTGCCCGGCGTGGTGCTCACGCTGACCAAGGCCGCTGAAGGCACCAAGTTCACTCTGGGCGTGGCCGCAGATACCAGCGGCCTCAAGGGCAACCTCACCGCGTTCGCCGCGGCCTACAACACCGCCAACACGCTGCTGGCCAAGAGCAGCAGTTACGACGCCACCACCAGGACCGCTTCGGCGTTGACCGGCGATTCGCTGGTGCGCAGCCTGCAACAACAGCTGCGCGGCCAGGTCAGTGGCAACGTCAACGAACTCAAGGCCCTGGGCCTGACCATCGACAAGGATGGCGTGATGAGTTTCGACGGCGCCAAGTTCGACACCGCGATCGCGTCGGACGGTGGCGCCGCGGCCGAGGTGTTCGGCAAGGACGGCAAGTTCAGCGGCAACCTGACCAAGCTACTGGACAGCAACGTCAACGCCACCAACGGCACGCTCACCCTGCGCTCGGATAGCTTGAACAAGACCATCAAGGGCTACGAATCGGACCTGGATGATCTCGATGCGCGTATGGAAAAACTCAGCGACCAATACACCGCGCAGTTCGCCGCGATGGACGCCATGATCAGCAAGTTGCAAGGCAGCACCAGCTCGCTCAGTGGCCTGCTGACAGGCTGATTTCCGTGATGACGATCCTCAAGTCCTGTCAGGGTATTGCCGATACAGGTAAAGCCTATCGTGATGTTGGCCTTGCCTTCCGGCAGGAGCGTCGTCGCAGGAGCGCAGCGCTCCGGGACAAGCGAAGGTCAGCCCATTGAGGAGTCATCCATGTACGGTTCCAATCGTCAGTATGCCGAGCAATACCGCAAGGTCGGCGTGGCCACCAGCGTGACCGAAGCCGATCCGCACAAGCTGGTCTCGCTGCTGTTTGCCGGTGCTTGCCAGCGCATTCGTCTGGCCCAGGCCTGCCTGGCGCAGGGCGACCAGGCGCGCAAGGGCAAGGCCATCGGCGAGGCCTGCGCGATCGTCGGTCATTTGAACGGCTCGCTCGATCACGAAGCCGGTGGCGAGATCGCTGGTAACCTTTCGGCCCTGTACGACTACGTGATGCAGCGGCTGACCGCAGCCAACCTGCACAACGATGAGACCGCGTTGACCGAAGCGCTGGGGTTGCTCAGCGAAATCGACTCGGCGTGGAACTCCATCCCCCTCGAACAACGCGGCCTTTCCGCCGTTTCCTGAGTCCTGCCATGCATAGGGTGCAAAGCCTTCAAGCAGAAATCGCCGACCTCCGCCTGGCCATGGCGCAAGAGGAATTCGAGGCGATGCCGCAAATGCTGGACAAGCACGACCTGCACCTGCGCGAATACGCGCAGCAGGTGGACATCCAGCAGGACCGCGACGCGCTGCAGGCCTTGCTCACCATGCATCAGGACTTGATGCGGATGATGCGCGAGCGGCAGCGCAAGCTGCTGGAGCTGATCCGCGCACAGCGCACCTCATCCTCGGCCAGCCGCGCCTACGCGCGGGTCGGACGGATCTGATGAGCGCGCTCGGCACACTCGCGCCATCCGCCGATGCCGAGCTGTTTGCCGACACGCTCGGTTGCCAATTGCAGTTACCGGCCGGCTTCCGCGCCGGGAGCGAGGCAGGCGCGCACAGCGCCGCAGAAACCCTGTTGCGCAGTCTCGGCCAGGTCGAAGACCTGCGTAGCGAGGAAACCGGCGAAGACCGCGGCGAACTGCCGCTGCTGGTGCAGCGCATGGACGCCAAGCTGGATTTGATGCTGGCGCTGATCGGCCGCCTGGTGCGCCAGGGCGACAGCGGCCTGAGCCAGGGCATGGTGCATTGGTCGGTACGCGGCATCCGCCTGAGTTGCGCAACCAGCCACCCACCGGGCACAACCGGCAGCGTTTGCCTGCAGCCGTCCGACTGGCTTCCTGAACTTGTACAGCTTCCTGCCACCGTGCTGGCGAACGCGAGCGATGGCCATGATGTCTGGTTGTGGCTGCGATTTGCACCGCTCGCCCCGGGACTGCAGGACGCCCTGGAACGCCACCTGTTTCGCTTGCACCGCCGTCAGATCGCCGACGCCCGCCGCCAGCGTTGATCCGATGGTTGGCGCGGGGCGCCGGGTCAGCTAAGGTGCCCTTTACTGAAAAAGGTCTCTTCTGCGCCGTGCGAGTCATCATCGTCGACGATCACACCCTTGTCCGTGCCGGCCTGTCCAGGCTGCTGCAAACCTTCGCCGGCATCGATGTCGTGGGCGAAGCCAGCAACGCGCAACAAGCCCTGGACATGACGTCCCTGCACCGGCCCGATCTGGTGCTGATGGACCTGTCTTTGCCCGGCCGCAGCGGCCTGGATGCCATGACCGACGTGCTGCGCGCTGCGCCGCGCACGCACGTGGTGATGATGTCCATGCACGACGACCCGGTGCATGTGCGCGACGCGCTCGATCGCGGCGCCGTCGGCTTCGTGGTCAAGGACGCCGCGCCACTGGAACTGGAACTGGCGTTGCGCGCCGCCGCCGCTGGCCAGGTGTTCCTGAGCCCGCAGATCTCGTCCAAGATGATTGCGCCGATGCTGGGCCGCGAAAAGCCGGTCGGCATCGCCGCGCTGTCGCCGCGTCAGCGCGAGATCCTGCGTGAAATCGGCCGCGGCCAGAGCAACAAGGAAATCGCTGCCGATTTGGGCATCAGCGTCAAGACCGTGGAAACCCACCGCGCCCGCATGATGGAATCGCTCGGGTGCCGTCGCGCCAACGATCTGGTGCTGCTGGCCGCCAAACATCACAACGAGTTGGTCTGACGCTCCCGCCGGGCACGCGTGGGCCAGCGACGGTTAAAACAGTGACGGGATTCCGGCGGGCATGCTTGAGCCCGCCCGCAACGTCAGGAAGTTCCCGACAGGCTGTCGGGAAAATCATGAGCCGCCTCACCCGACTCCCTGATTAGAAACCCGTCGCGTTGTCCTGCAAGATGCATTCCATCGCTGCTGTGTGCAGCGCCCATCGGAAGCGCTTCCATGAAGACGACCATTTCCGCCCAGCTTGGCCAGCAACTGCACCTCACCCCGCAGTTGCTGCAGTCGATCCGTCTGTTGCAGTTGGACGGCATGCAGTTGGAACTGGAAATCCGTCGCGCCCTGGAAACCAATCCGTTGCTGGAGTTGGAAGAGCTGGCCGATAACGGGGACGAGGCCGCCACCAACAACGATGGCGCCAGCGATATCGCCGCGTTCGACGAGCTGCCGGAAAGCACGATGTGGGACGTGCAGGGCAGCAGTTGGAACGATGGGGACGACGATCGCATGCAGCGCGTGGCCGCCGGCGAGTCGACCGACCCGCATGTGCGCATCCTGCGCGAGCTGGCGCTGGACCTGGACGAGGCGGCGTTGGGGGCCGCTGCGTTCTGGCTGGAACAGACCGACGACGCCGGTTACCTGACCGAAGCGCTGTCGACGCTGCAACAGCTGGGCGCCACCCGTCTGGGTATGACCGTGCCGGCGGTGGAAGCGATCCGGCAGCGGTTGCTGCACGGCGACCCGGCCGGTCTGGCGGCCTGCGATCTGCGCGAGTGTCTGCAGGCCCAGTTGAGCGCCCTGCCCGGCCGCGTGCCGGCACGCCATCTGGCTGCGCGCATCCTCGACGGCGATCTGGAGCTGCTTGCCGCGCACGACTACACGGTGCTGGCGCGCGCACACGATGCCGAAGTGGACGATGCGCGCGAAGCGGTACGGCTGATCCTGTCGCTGCAACCGCGCCCGGGCGACGACCTGCTGCAGGAAAGCAATGCCAGCGTGATCCCGGATGTGCTCGCCTGGCATGCCGATGACAGCTGGCGCGTCGCACTCAACCCGGCCACCACCCATCGCGTCAGCATCAACCCGGTGCACGAACGCGCGCTGGCCGATGCCGGCGAGGCCGCGCAGCCGTTGCGCGACATGCTGCAGGAAGCGCGCTGGCTGACCCGCGGGCTGTCGATGCGCTATGAGACCCTGCTGCGCGCGACGCGCGCCATCGTCGAACGCCAGGCCGCCTTCCTGGCGCGTGGCGAAGAAGCCATGGCACCGCTGACGCTGAAGGAAATCGCCGACGAGATCGGCATGCACGAATCGACCATTTCGCGCATCACCACCGGCAAGTACATCCAGACCCCACGCGGCACCTTCGAGCTCAAGCACTTCTTCGCCGTGCGGCTGGAAGGCGCCAGCGTCTCCGGCCAGGCCGTCAAGGCGATGGTGCGTCGCCTGATCGAAAGCGAGCCGGCCGGGCGGCCGCTGGCCGACGAGGCCATTGCCGGATTGCTGTCGCGGCAAGGCGTTAACATTGCGCGCCGCACCGTGGCCAAGTACCGCGAACAACTTGATATCGCACCGGCACGCGAGCGCCGCCGCACCACCAAACCGCTGCTTGCCCGGGCAGGATAAGGACTACTATGAGCAAACTCACCGTGCTGCTGGTCGACGACCACGAGGGCTTCATCAACGCTGCGATGCGTCATTTTCGCAAGGTCGACTGGCTCAATATCGTGGGCAGTGCCGCCAATGGGCTGGAAGCGATCGAGCGCTCTGAGTCGCTGCGCCCCAATGTCGTGCTGATGGACCTGGCCATGCCGGAGATGGGCGGGCTGCAGGCCACGCGTCTGATCAAGACGCAGGACGATCCGCCGTATATTGTCATCGCGAGCCACTTCGATGATGCCGAGCATCGTGAACACGCTCTTCGCGCGGGTGCTGACAATTTTGTCAGCAAGCTGTCCTATATCCAGGAAGTCATGCCAATCCTGGAGGGCCTGACGGAAGGAGCCAGGAATGAGTGAGTCCCGCATTCTGTTGATCGACAGTGACGCCGTGCGCGCCGAGCGCACCGTCTCGCTGCTCGAGTTCATGGACTTCAACCCCCGCTGGGTCACCGACGGCGCCGACATCAATCCTGGCCGTCACCGCCACGATGAGTGGATGGCGGTGATGGTGGGCTCGGCGCAGGACGCTGCGCAGGCCGACAAATTCTTCGACTGGCTGGCCGATGCCAAGCTGCCGCCACCGGTGTTGCTGATGGAGGGCAGCCCGAGCGCGTTTGCGCAGACCCACGGCCTGCACGAAGCCAATGTATGGGCGTTGGACACCCCCCTGCGTCATGCGCAGCTGGAAGCGTTGCTGCGCCGCGCAAGCCTCAAACGGCTGGACGCCGAGCATCAGGCCGGTGTGCAGCAGGACTCCGGCCCAACCGGCAACAGCGAAGCGGTGACCCGCCTGCGCCGGCTGATCGACCAGGTGGCTGCGTTCGACACCACTGTGCTGGTGCTGGGCGAATCCGGTACCGGCAAGGAAGTGGTCGCACGCGCCATCCACCAGCACTCGCCGCGGCGCGACGGGCCGTTTGTGGCGATTAATTGCGGCGCGATCCCGCCGGATCTGCTGGAAAGCGAATTGTTCGGCCACGAAAAAGGCGCCTTCACCGGTGCGCTGACCACCCGCAAGGGTCGCTTCGAGATGGCCGAAGGCGGAACGCTGCTGCTGGACGAAATTGGCGACATGAGCCTGCCGATGCAGGTCAAGCTGCTGCGCGTGCTGCAGGAGCGCAGCTTCGAGCGCGTTGGCGGCGGGCAGACCATCCGCTGCAACGTGCGCGTGATCGCCGCGACCCACCGCAATCTGGAATCGCGCATCAGCGATGGCCAGTTCCGCGAGGACCTGTTCTATCGCCTCAATGTGTTTCCGATCGAAATGCCGGCACTGCGCGAGCGTGTGGACGATCTGGCCATGCTGGTGCAGACCATTGCAGGCCAGCTGGCACGCACCGGTCGCGGCGAAGTGCGCTTTGCCGACGAGGCCCTGCAGGCGCTGCGCAGCTACGATTGGCCGGGCAATGTGCGCGAGCTGACCAACCTGGTCGAGCGCCTGGCGGTGCTGCATCCCGGCGGGCTGGTGCGGGTGCAGGATCTGCCGGCGCGTTATCGCGGCGACTTCGCTTCGGCCATTCCGGTCGAGCTGCCGCCGGAGCCGGAGTTGGTGGCCGCACCGGTTGAGGTCAGCGCACTGCCGAGCAATGTGGTGACGCTGCAACCAAAGACCGCCGATGCCGAACCGGTCGCGACGTCCAGCCTGCCGGACGACGGCATCGATCTGCGTGGGCATATGGCCAACATCGAGTTGGCGTTGATCAACGAAGCATTGGAACGTACGCAGGGCGTGGTGGCGCATGCCGCTCAGCTGCTGGGCCTGCGCCGCACCACGTTGGTGGAGAAGCTGCGCAAGTACGGCATCGATCGCGAGCAGACCGAGCTGGCCAACTGAGCCCGCACACGCGCAGGTTCCGCTCGCCGGCATAGCGCTTGCTTCAGCAGGATCACTCCGTTCGCAGCTGCCGGCTGCGACGGAATCCCGACCTTCACCAGCACCTGCCGAGGCATTGATGCCCATCCCCGTCACCAGTCCGCTGTTGCCGCCGCTGGAAGAATTTCTGCCCTATCTGGAGCGGATCTGGAGCAGCCGCATCGTCAGCAACGGTGGCGAGATGCACCATGCACTCGAACGCGCACTGTGCGAGTACCTGGGGGTGCCGCACCTGGCATTGCTGACCAACGGCACCACCGCCCTGATCACCGCGTTGCAGGCGCTGCGCATCACCGGTGAAGTGATCACCACGCCCTACTCGTTCGTTGCCACGGCGCATTCGCTGTTGTGGAAAAGCATCACCCCGGTGTTCGTGGACATCGACCCGGTGACGCTCAACATGGACCCTTCGAAGATCGAAGCGGCCATCACCCCGCAGACCACCGCGATCATGCCGGTGCATTGCTACGGCACTGCCTGCGATACGACAGCCATCACGCGTATTGCCGACATCTACAACCTCAAGGTCATCTACGACGCTGCGCATGCCTTCGGTGTGCGCGATGACGGCGGCTCGATACTGCGCCATGGCGACCTGAGCGTGTTGAGCTTCCATGCGACCAAGGTCTTCAACACCTTCGAAGGCGGCGCGATTGTCTGTCCCGACGAAAGGAGCTACCAGCGCATCGGGCATCTGAAGAACTTCGGCTTCGTCGACGAAACCACGGTGGTGGCACCGGGCATCAACGGCAAGATGAACGAGATCAGCGCGGCGTTCGGCCTGCTACAGCTACAGCACATCGACGACGCCATCGCCCAGCGCAGCGCCATCGATGCGCAATACCGCCAACGGTTGAGCGATGTGCGCGGCATCCGCTGCGTTGCGCGGCCCGCTCATTCCCGCGCCAATTACGCATATTTCCCGGTACTGGTGCAGGACGACTACCCGCTGTCGCGCGATGCGCTGTACCAATTGATGCGCGAGCACGGCATTCTGGTGCGGCGCTATTTCTATCCGTTGATCAGCGACTTCCCGATGTACCGTGCTCTGCCCTCGTCGGCGCCGGCATGGTTGCCGGTGGCGCGCTCAGTGGCGGCGCAGGTGTTGTGCCTGCCGATTTTTCCTGGCTTGAGTCGCGATCAGGTCGATACCATCGCCGATCTCATTGCCGGCCAACAGGCGACATGACCGTACAACGCTACACCTGCATTTCAACCTCACATCTCTACAACAGGCACCCAGGCGAGCTCGCATGACCCAGGCAACATTTATCGAGAACTTCCTCTCCGCCACCGACTTCCAGGAGCCGGTGGAGGTCACCATGGACACCGCCCTGGCCGACTTGCCTGAGTGGGATTCGCTCTCAGCGTTGGGAGTAATCGTCATGTTCGACGTGGATTACGGAAAGGTCATTACCGGCGACGATCTCAAGAACTGCGTCACCCTAAACGATCTCTACAAACTGCTGGGGTAAAGCTTATGGGACTGTCCACTCTTAGTAATGTCCGCTTTGCGGGCATGGCGAGTTGCGTGCCCAAGCGGATCATTTCCAACCTGACCGATTGCCCGCCGAAGATGCGCTCGGAACGCGAGCGCCTGGTGCGTAACATCGGCATCGAGTTTCGTCGCATTTGCCCAAGCTGGCAGACGTTTTCCGATCTTGCGCTCATCGCCACGGAAAAGCTGCTTGCAGAGCTGCAATGGGACAAGGAAGAAATCGATGCACTGATTGTCGTGACGCAATCACCCGACTACCCCATCCCAGCCACGGCCATCATCATGCAGCACCGGCTGCAATTGCCACAGACCGCCATCGCCTTCGATGTCAATCTCGGCTGCTCCGGCTATCCCTTTGGCCTGCACCTGGTGGGCAGCATGATTGCGGCGGGCACCATCAAGAAAGCGCTTCTGCTGGTCGGCGACCGCTCCGCCACACTTCTGGACCCATTGTTCTCCGACGCGGGCACCGCCACGGCGCTGGAGTTCGACAAGAATGCGCCACCCATGCATTTCGACTTGAACAGCGATGGTAGCGGCTACAGGGCCATCATGTTGCCCATAGGTGGACACCGTGAGCCTTATGGACCTCAGCATATCTCTCCCACACGTGACGAAAACGGTGTGCTGCACTGGCCAGGTGAACTCATTCTGGATGGCCCGGCCGTATTGAGCTTCTCGACCCAACGAGTGCCTCCAGCGGTGGAAAGATTGCTTGAGTATTCCGGTGCTGCTAAGGACAGCGTTGATTTCTTCGTTTTCCATCAGGCCAACAAAATGATCAACGAAACCATCCGCAAGAAGTTGGCGCTGCCTGCTGAGAAAGTGCCGTCAACCCTGCGAGACTTCGGTAATACCAGTGGCGCTTCCCTGCCCATCACCATGACCGTCCGTCTGAACGACACGCTGATCAAGGCCAGGCACCGCCTGTTGCTTGCCGGCTTCGGCATTGGCCTGTCCTGGGGCACAGCCATCGTGGACGTCGAAAATGCAGCCTTTCCGGCACTGATCGAAGCATGAACGCCGAGCGCGATCCGTTTTCCCTGGAAGGCAAGCGCATCCTGGTGACTGGTGCTTCATCGGGTATCGGTCGACAAATTGCCATCACCTGCTCACAGATGGGGGCGTGCGTCGTCATCACCGGGCGCAATACCGCGCGGTTGCAAGACACATTCAACCAACTGGAAGGCCAAGGCGACACGCAAGTGGTAGCGGACTTGGCGCAACAGGAAGGCATTGACCGGGTCGTTGGTGCAAGCGGCATCATCAATGGATTGGCACACGCAGCTGGCATGTCCAAGCTGACCCCCTTTCGAATGATCGGTCACGCGCACCTGGACGAGACATTTGCAAGCAACACCTACGCACCCATGCTACTGACGCGAGGCCTGTTGGCGAAGAAGCAGATCGCGCCGGGCGGATCCCTGCTATTCATTGCCTCAATTGCTTCACATATCGGGCCGCTGGCGAGCAGCGCATACGCTGCTAGCAAAAGCGCCCTGCTGGGCATGATGCGCTCGCTGGGTATGGAAGTAGCCAAGCAAGGCATGCGCGCCAACTGCATCGCACCGGGCTACGTACGCACTCCGCTGCTGGATGGCTTGCAGGGAAGCGGCGGCAATATGGACAGCCTGTTTGAATTGACGCCACTTGGCATGGGCGAGCCGGAAGACGTGGCTTATGCAGCAGTGTTCTATCTATCCGATGCCAGCCGCTGGATCACGCGCAACCACTTCATTCTTGATGGCGGTTTTTCTGTACCGATGGACATCTACGCATGAGTAACGCGGCGCAACGCGCTTTTTCACTGGAGGGCAAGACCATTTTGGTCACAGGCGCTTCATCGGGCATCGGCAGGCAAATTGCCGTTTCCTGCGCGCGACGCGGGGCGTGCTTGGTGATTACCGGACGCGACGCAGATCGCCTTCAGGAAACCTACAATCTGCTGGAGGGGCAAGGGCATCTCCAGGTGCTGGCCGACCTGACCGAAGCCGAAGGCCGTGAACGACTGGTACAGGGCATTTCCAGCCTAGATGGCTTGGTGCACTGCGCTGGCAGGCAGCGCTTGAGCCCCATCAGGCAGGTGACCGAAAAGCTCATGACCGATGTCTATGCAGTCAATTTCCTCGCCCCTGTCATGCTCACCCAGCGGCTGTTGCAGGCCAACGCTCTTGCGCCTCAAAGCTCCATCGTCTTCATGCTGTCCACTGCGGCCCATATCGGCACACCCGGGGTAGGACCATATTCGGCCATGAAGTCAGCCCTGCTCGGCATCATCCGTTGCCTGTCCATGGAGCAGGCCAAACGCAAGATTCGGGTCAATGGCATGTCTCCCTCTGCAGTGGCGACGCCCATCTGGGACGCAACCCATCTAGAAGCACAGCGAAAACGCCATCCGCTCGGATTAGGCACCCCGGAGGACGTGGCGAACGCTGCAATCTATCTGTTGTCCGATGCCAGCCGCTGGGTAACCGGGACCAGTTTGGTAATGGACGGTGGGGCTGTCCTGTGACCTATTCCGTGCTCATCGTCGGCGCGGGCGGTTGGGGCCGCGAGGTCCTTGAGCAAATGCAAGGCGATATTGCACATGGCAAGGAATGGGAAGTCACCGGATTCCTGGACAGCCGCAAGCATATTCTCGATGGTTTCGATACTGGGGTACCCATCGTCGGCGACCCTTTGACATACGTGCCGCGTGGCAACGAGGCCTTTGTCTGCGCGCAAGGCGACCCATTGGAACGGCGGAAGTACATTCAACCGCTGCTTGCGAAGGGGGCCTCGTTCATCCCGATCTGCACCGAGGCGCACCTCAGTCGCCGCGTACGTCTAGGCACAGGTTGCTTTCTCGGCAACCAGGTCCACGTTGGGCCCGATGTGTGGATCGGGGATTTTGCAAATCTGCTCACTTGGTCGGTGATTGGACACGATGTACGCATTGGCAATTATGCTCATGTGGGCGCACAGGTTTTCATGGGCGGCGGCGTGCAGATAGGCGACTTCGCAGTCGTGCACCCGCGTGCCACCCTGGTGCCCGGTATCAAGGTGGGTGAGCACGCTGTCGTGGGCACCGGTGCAGTCGTGCTGAAGGATGTGCCGGCGGGCGCCACCGTGTTCGGCAATCCGGCCAAGATCGTATTCCACAAGAACATGACGATGGACTGATCCATGCGATCCAGGATGCACCCCAACTATTACTTGTCGCAGGAAATCTTTGATCGCGAGCAGCGCAAGATCTTCCGCAAGGTGTGGTTGTTCGCAGGGCTTAAAACGCTGCTGAAGGATCACAATTGTTTTGTCACACGCAAGATCGCAGGCATCCCCGTGGTCATCCAGAACTTCCACGGTGAAATTCGCGCGTTCGAGAACGTTTGCCTCCACCGTAGCGCGCTAATCCAGGCCGATGCTATTGGCTGCCGCCCGTTGGTGTGCCCTTACCACGCTTGGAGTTACGACGAACGAGGCCGTGTCAGGAACATCCCGGACTGTGGCGCGATCTATCGCATCGACGATAATGAAAAGAACAACCTCAAGCTGCGCGAATTCTCACTGCACGCTATTGGCAACGTACTGTTTGTCAACCTAGATCCTAACCCGATGCCAATCGAGGAGCAGTTTTCGGCAGACTTCATCGCCTTGCTGGAAAGCAGTTCCAACGCTTATGACAGTGAGGTCATGGTGACGACATGGCATGGGCGTTACAACTGGAAGCTCGCTTACGAAAACCTTCGCGATGCCAATCACCCGCGCTTCGTCCATCCTAAGACCCTGGCCAAGAGTGTCAGCTTCGTTCCCCAAGTAAGCGAAGAACAGGCAAAGGAGTCCATCGAACCCTTGCAAGACACATCGCCGGCGTCCCTGAGACGCGAAATGCGCCGCTTCAGCTTCGGTGGGGCGGAGGCATCCATCCCCGACCTTAGAGACTTTGGCTGGTACGATAAAGTCGAACGCTGGGGCAAGCAGGACGCCTACTTCAACTGGTTGGCTTTCCCGAACTTGCATATCGCAAGTGCGAACGGCGGCTACTCCTTCACGCTGGAACACCACGTCCCGGTCGCGCCGGACAGGACCGACTTGGAAGTCCATTGGTTCAGCGCACGCAAGAAGCGGCCTTATGGGTTTTCCGGCCAGGTGTTACTGGCACAAATGCACGGCAGCAAAACGGTGGTGGGCGAAGACGTGGACATCATGGAGCGGGTGCAGGCCGCATTGCATACAGATGCTCCGCTGCCCACCCAGGGTGCCTACGAATCCATGAATCGCCTGGTCGAACGCTGGTATGAAACCCTGATGGAAACCGAACATGAAATCTAAGGAAGGTCTGATCAA
>NZ_JAGHWR010000069.1:0-77082 GCF_017746155.1 Xanthomonas sp. D-36-1 | reverse complement strand
CTGCCGGCGATGGGGAGCGTGCGTCTGTGAACCGGGAAATTCCCGCGGAAAGCGCCAGAAATGGCGAAATTCCGAAGTTCCAAAAGCCACTCTTCGGAACGACGCCACCTTCCGCCCTGTCAGGTCTCGTTGTTCAGACCTTCCCTAAGGGGCTAGCGGCAGCGACCAAACCGGGTTGCGGCTTCTTTGGCACCCAAGAAGGCGCGCGCAATCAACCGCTGAAATGCATGCCCAAACGCATACAGCACCGCTAAAAATGGCGGAACCAACAACGCATAACTTGTCTCCCAACGCATGTTGGTCAACCAGGCATCCGCGTGGAGGGCGTCCAGTGCGATCAGCTGAGGCGTCAAGGGCAATTGCAGCAGAACGAAGTGGCTCTTGGGATCGCCCTGAGCGCTGAGCGCACCCCACACGCAAAAAGCAGTTGCCGCCAGGTATAGCAGGCAGAGCGCCACACCCACCATGCTCACCCGCCGCATGCGCTCAGCTACTACGCCTGCGGAACAACCACGCCGACACACCCAGCATCACCATGGGCGGCAGCGCATAGGCAATGCGGTAATCGAGCTTAAGGGCGCCGGCCATGCGGCCGAAGAACAGCTGCAGCAGCCAGAAACCCAGCGCGAACAGGATGCCCAGGAACAGGCGCTTGCCCAGGCCACCGCTGCGCAGCGAGCCGAACGAGAACGGGATTGCCGCCATGCACAACGCCAGCACGTTGAGCGGATAGAACCACCGGCTCCAGTACTGATCTTCGTAATCGCGCGCGTCCAATCCATTGCGGCGACGGTATTCGATGCTCTGCTCCAGATCGTGCGCGGAGAGATTGCGCGGCTTGGCCAGGCCAGCGGCCAGCGCAGCAGGATTCAGTTGCGATTGCCACGGCAATTCGGGAAAGGTTTCGCGCTGCACCGAGCGTTCCTGGAAGGTGTCGCGACGGACCTGACGCAGGGTCCAGCGGCCGTCGCGGTGTTCGGCCACCGAGGCGTAGGTCAACTGCTGCATCCTGCCACTGGAATCAAGGTGGTAGAGCCGCACATCGTACAGATCCAGCGCGGTGCCACCGCCATCGAGCAGCTTCTCTTCACCACTCAAGGCGTTGAGGAAGGTGTCGCCCTCCCGCGCCCACAGCCCGGCGTAGCGCGAAGACGCCATATTGCTGTTGTAGCGGGCACTGGCCTTGAGCGTGTCGGCCTGATTCTGTGCCCATGGCCCGATGGTTTCGCCACTGATCACCATGCTGGCGGTCAGCAGCGCCATCGCCGCGACGACCGAGGCGGACATGCGTTTGCGCGACACACCCAGCGCGCGCAGCGCCGTCAGCTCGGAGGTGGCGGCCAACTGGCCCAGTCCCATCAGCGCGCCAATGACCGCGGCAGTCGGAAACAAGGTATAGGCCCGGCGCGGCACGGTGTAGGCCACGTAAGCCACCGCGTGCCCGAAGGTGTAGCTGCCCTGCCCGATGTTCTTGGCTTCGCTGGCGAAGGCGTTGACCAGATCCAGCCCCAGCAGCACCGCCCAGGTCAGCAGCACGGTAAACAGCACCACCCGACCGACATACCAATCGTGGACCCGCGGCATCAGCTTCATGCGCGCGCCCTCGGCCGACGCACGCGGCCATCGCGCGCATACGCCCACACCGCCACTGCCAACAGCGGCAGCGTCAACCACCACAGGCCCAGCGCCGCCGGGGTCTTGCCGTTGGCGATCCACTGGGTGCCGACGATCATCAGATTGGTGCCCACCATGTAGGCCAGAAACGCCAGCATGATCCGGCCATAGCGCTGTTGCCGCGGTGCGCTGCGCGACAGCGGCAAGGTCAGCAAGGCAAACGCCAGGGCCAACAACGGCGGCGCCAGGCGCTCATGCAGCTGCGCGCGCGCGGCAGGACGCTCGTCGGACAGCAACTGGGTGGTCCACATCACTTCCGGATCGTTGGCATCGTGCACGCGGGTGCGGTCGGGCAAGGCGATATCGCTGCTGGCGAACTTCATCAAGCGATAGTCCAGGGTCGCGCCGCTTGCCGGGCCTTCCGTGCGGTAGCCATCGTCCAGGCGCAGGTAACGGTCGGTCTTGCCCTCGAAGAACATCGCGCCGCGGTCGGCAGTGACCACATCAATGCGGTCATTCTGCTGGCGCTGCATGAAGACCTTGCCCAGGCCCTTGCCGTCGGCAGAGATCGTCTGCAGGTAGACCACCCCACCGCCGGACAACGGCGTGAACTGGCCCGACTCCAGACCGGCCATCAGCACGCTGCGGTTGGCATCTTCCAGCATCGCCTCGGCGGTGCGGCTCGCCCAGGGGCCCAGCCACAGCGAACACAACCCGATGACCACCACCACCGGCACCACCAGCATCAGCATCGGCCACAGCATGCGCCTGGGACCCACGCCAATGGCGGTGATGACGGCCATTTCTGAATCGCGGTACAGCCGCGCCAGCGCCAGCAGCAGCCCCAGCATCAAGGCCAGCGGCAGGATGATGGGCAGGTAGGCCACGAATTGCAGCCCCACCTGCGACAGCAGCAAGCGCGCCGGGATGCGGCCATCGGCGATATTGCCGAGGATGTCCACCAGCACGCCGCCGACGCTGACGACCAGCAGCACGATCAAGGTGGCCAGGAAGCTCTGGGTGAAATCGCTGAGCAGGTATCGATCGAGCTTCGGCATGGGGTGGGCTTGTTTTAAACTCTCGGATTCGTTCGCGGCGCCGCCAGCCTAGTCCGGTTGGCGTAAACAGCCCGCGATTGTACGGATTTGCCTACGGAATCTGATCAATGGCCCTGCAATTCACCCTGAACCAAGACGCGCCGGCAAGCGCTGCCGTCGACTGCATCGTGGTTGGCGTGTTCGCCGACAAGACCCTTTCGCCCGCTGCCCAGGCGCTGGACAGCGCCAGCCAGGGCCATTTGACGGCCTTGGTCGCGCGCGGCGACGTGGCCAGCAAGACCGGCAGCACCACGCTGCTGCACGACCTGCCCGGCGTCACCGCGCCGCGCGTGCTGGTGGTCGGCCTGGGCGACGCCGGCAAGTTCGGCGTGGCGCCCTACCTCAAGGCCGTCGGCGATGCGACCCGGGCGCTGAAGACCGGCGCGGTCGGCACCGCCCTGCTCACCCTGACCGAACTCACCGTCAAGGCCCGCGATGCTGCCTGGAACATCCGCCAGGCGGTGACCGTCAGCGACCATGCGGCCTACCGCTACACCGCCACGCTGGGCAAGAAGAAGGTGGATGAAACCGGCTTGACCACCCTGGCGATTGCCGGCGACGACGCCCGCGCGCTCGCCGTGGGCGTGGCCACCGCCGAAGGCGTGGAATTCGCCCGCGAGCTGGGCAACCTGCCGCCGAACTACTGCACCCCGGCCTACCTGGCCGACACCGCGGCCGCCTTTGCCGGCAAGTTCCCGGGTGCCGAAGCCGAGATCCTGGACGAGGCGCAGATGGAAGCGCTCGGCATGGGTTCGCTGCTGTCGGTGGCACGTGGCTCGGCCAACCGCCCGCGCCTGATCGTGCTGAAGTGGAATGGCGGCGGCGACGCGCGCCCCTACGTGCTGGTCGGCAAGGGCATCACCTTCGACACCGGTGGCGTCAACCTCAAGACGCAGGGCGGCATCGAGGAAATGAAGTACGACATGTGCGGTGGCGCCAACGTCATCGGCACCTTCGTGGCCACGGTCAAGGCCGAGCTGCCGATCAACCTGGTGGTGGTGGTGCCGGCGGTCGAAAACGCCATCGATGGCAACGCCTACCGCCCCTCCGACGTGATCACCAGCATGTCCGGCAAGACCATCGAGGTCGGCAATACCGACGCCGAAGGCCGCCTGATCCTGTGCGATGCGCTGACCTACGCCGAGCGCTTCAACCCCGAAGCGCTGGTGGACGTGGCCACGCTGACCGGTGCCTGCATGGTGGCACTCGGCCACCAGACCGCCGGCCTGATGAGCAAGCACGACGACCTGGCCAACGAATTGCTGGCCGCCGGCGAGCACGTGTTCGACCGCGCCTGGCGCCTGCCGCTGTGGGACGAATATCAGGGCCTGCTGGATTCCACCTTCGCCGATGTCTACAACATCGGCGGCCGCTGGGGCGGCGCCATCACCGCCGGTTGCTTCCTGTCGCGCTTCACCGAAAACCAGCGTTGGGCGCATCTGGACATCGCTGGCGTGGCCAGCGACGAAGGCAAGCGCGGCATGGCCACCGGCCGCCCGGTGGGCCTGCTGACGCAGTGGCTGCTGGACCGCGCCGCCTGATGTCGCCGCGCGCGGCATTGGCCCTGATCGCCGGGTTCACGCTGGCGGACGGGGTTACCAGCGCGCTGCCCAACTGGAACGGGCTTGCCAGCGACCTGGTGCGATTTGCGCTGTTGCTGGCGCTGATTTTCGTCTGGCTGGCGGCCGACAGCCGCCAGTACGGCGTTCGCCGTCCCATGTGGCTCAACATCGGGATGGTGCTGGCCTGGCTGATATTCATCCCCATCTATCTGTATCGCGCGCGGCCTGCCGGTCGGCGCTTATGGGCGATGGGCGGGTTCGTGCTGGTGATCCTGGCGTCCGGCCTGCTGTTCACGCTCGGCAGCATCATTGCCGAATCCGTTTTCCCTTCCGTTTCGTGATCTGACCATGCCCCGTGCCGATTTTTATCTGATCGCCAAGCCGCGCTTCCTCAACGAACCGCTGCGGCTGGTGTGCGAGCTGGCGCGCAAGGCCAACGACGCCAACCTGTCCACGCTGATCCTGGCCCGCGATGCGGAGCAGGCCGAGGCGCTGGACGATCTGCTGTGGGCATTCGACGACGAAGCCTACGTGCCGCACCAGATCGCCGGCACCGACGAGGAAGACGAACTGGCCCCGGTACTGATTGCCGCACCGGAATTCGCCGCTCCCTCGCGCCCGCTGGTGATCAACCTGCGCGACGACCCGTACCTGGGCGCCTGCGACCGCGTGCTCGAAGTCGTCCCTGCCGACCCCGCCGCCCGCGAACCGCTGCGCGAACGCTGGAAACAGTACAAGGCCCTGGGCCTGGAACTGACCAAGTACGACATGTGAGAGGTGCGGGGATTGGGAAGTTGGAATTGGGGATTCGTAAAGCAGATCTTGCGTCTCCAATGACTGCATCCAACCTTAGACAGCCGATCTTCGCTCCGCAGCACGAACACTGACGTTGATGCGTGGGTTGCCAGTGACTCTCGCCGGCGCCATGACGCAACCAATCCCGAATCCCGAACAACGAATCCCAGCCCGTCTATGACCACCCTCGCCTCCAGCTACGATCCCTCTTCCTTCGAATCGCGCCTGTATGCGCAGTGGGAGGCGGCCGGTTATTTCGTGCCATCCGGCAAGGGTGAGCCCTACACCGTGCTGCTGCCGCCGCCCAATGTCACCGGCACGCTGCACATGGGCCATGCGTTTCAGCAGACGCTGATGGATGCGTTGGTGCGCTATCACCGCATGCGCGGTTACGACACCTTGTGGCAGGTGGGCACCGACCATGCCGGAATCGCCACCGAGATGGTGGTCTCGCGCAATCTGGCGCTGGAAGGCAAGGGACAGACGCGCGATTCGCTGGGACGCGAGGGCTTCATCGCCAAGGTGTGGGAATGGAAAGCCGAATCCGGCGACACCATCGAGCGCCAGATGCGCCGGCTGGGCACGTCCAGCGATTGGTCGCGCAGCACCTTCACCATGGACCCGCAGCCGTCGGCCGCAGTCAACGAAGCGTTCGTGCGCTGGTACGAGCAGGGTCTGATCTACCGTGGCCAGCGCCTGGTCAACTGGGACCCGGTGCTGAAGACCGCGATCTCCGACCTGGAAGTGGAAAACGTCGAAGAAGACGGCTTCCTGTGGTCGATCCGTTACCCGCTGGCCGATGGCGTCAGCTACGAACATGTCGAGCACGATGCCGAGGGCAACGAGACGCTGCGCGAAACCCGCGATTATCTGGTGGTGGCCACCACGCGCCCGGAAACCATGCTCGGCGATACCGCAGTGATGGTGCATCCGGAAGATGCGCGTTATCTCACGCTGCATAACGCGCGCATCGTGTTGCCGCTGACCGGCCGGCACGTGCCGGTGATCACCGACGATTACGTCGACCGCGCCTTCGGCACCGGCGTGGTCAAGGTCACGCCTGCGCACGATTTCAACGATTACCAGGTGGGTGTGCGGCATGACTTGCCGTTGATCAACCTGTTCACCGTCACCGCCACCATCAACGACAACGCACCGGAGCGCTACCGCGGTCTGGATCGCTACGACGCACGCAAGCTGGTGCTGTCCGAGCTGGAAGACCTGGGCGTCTTGGTCGAGACCAAGCCGCACAAGCTGCAGGTGCCGCGCGGCGATCGTACCGGCCAGGTGATCGAGCCCTACCTCACCGACCAGTGGTTCGTGAAAATGGATGCGCTGGCAAAGCGCGGGCTGGAGCTGGTCGAAAGCGGCCAGATCCAGTTCGTGCCGCCGAACTGGATCAACACCTATCGTCACTGGATGGAAAATATCCAGGATTGGTGCATCAGCCGTCAGCTGTGGTGGGGCCATCGCATTCCGGCATGGTTCGACGATGCCGGCAAGTGCTACGTGGGCCATGACGAAGCCGAGGTGCGCGCCAAACATGGCCTGGCTGCGGAGATTGCGCTGCATCAGGACAGCGACGTGCTCGAAACCTGGTTCTCGTCGCAGCTGTGGCCGTTCTCCACGCTGGGCTGGCCGGATGCGCAGGCGATGGCCGAGCGCGGCTTCGAACGTTATCTGCCGTCGTCGGTCCTGGTGACGGGCTTCGACATCATCTTCTTCTGGGTGGCGCGCATGATCATGGCCACCGACAGCTTCACCGGCCAGGTGCCGTTCCGCGATGTCTACATCACCGGCCTGATTCGCGATGCGCAGGGCCAGAAGATGTCCAAGTCCAAGGGCAACGTGCTCGATCCGCTGGACATCATCGACGGCATCAGCATCGAAGACCTGGTGGCCAAGCGCACCACCGGGCTGATGAAGCCGAAGGATGCGCCCAAGATCGAAAAAGCCACACGCAAGGAATTCCCGGACGGCATCATCGCCCACGGTGCCGACGCGCTGCGCTTCACCATCGCCGCGCTCGCCACGCATGGCCGGGACATCAAGTTCGATCTGGGCCGCGCCGAGGGCTACAAGAACTTCTGCAACAAGCTGTGGAACGCCACGCGCTTCGTGTTGATGAACACCGAAGGCGCACGCTTTACCGGCGTGCCGCAGCCGCGCACCGAAGCGGAAAAGTGGATCCTGGCGCGTCTGGACAAGGTCACCGCAGAAACCCAAGCGCATTACGCCAACTATCGCTTCGACCTGCTCGCGCAGTCGCTGTACGAGTTCGCCTGGAACGCGTTCTGCGACTGGTTCGTGGAGCTGGCCAAGCCGGCGCTCAACCATCAGGACGCCGACGCGGCCGCCAGCACCCGCCACACGCTGCTGTATGTGCTGGAATCGTTGCTGCGCCTGTTGCACCCGCTCACCCCGTTCGTCACCGAAGAATTGTGGCAGCAGGTCGCACCGCGCCTGGGCATTACCGCCGCCACAATCTCGTTGCAGAGCTTCCCGCAGCCCGGCGATGTCGATACCGGCAGCTATGCCACCGCTGAAGCCGATGTCGAATGGCTCAAATCGATGGTGTCGGCGCTGCGCCGCGTGCGCAGCGAATTGAACGTGCCGCCGTCCAAGCAGGTGCGCCTGCTGCTGCAGGCCGGCACTGCCGACGACCGCCCGCGTGTTGCCCGCTTCGCCTCACAGCTGTCGTTCCTGCTCAAGCTGGAACGCATCGACTGGCTGGATGCCCGCCAGGACACACCGCCGTCGGCTGCCGCCATCGTCGGCGAACTCACCTTGCTGGTGCCGCTGGAAGGCCTGGTCGACATGGATGCAGAGCGCACCCGCCTGGACAAGGAAATCAGGCGCGTGGAAGGCGAGATCGCCAAGTGCAACGGCAAACTCGGCAGCGCGACGTTCGTGCAGAATGCGCCAGCTGCAGTGGTCGAACAGGAGCGTGCGCGCTTGAACGACTGGACCACGCAACTGACCGGCTTGCGCGAGCAGCGCGCGAAGATCTGAGCAAGGCGGTCAGTCGAGCGCGCTGCAGTCATGCGGTCGCGCTCAGTGCCTGGCATCTCATCCGACTAGCCTGAAGTCGCGCGTTGCAATGGCTTGGCGATCTTCAAGCCTGGTGTATCGATTGCGCGGTGCCCTCACCGCTCTCGGGAGACGCGTGAACCCGTCCATCGGGCTCGTTGGCGGCATCCATGCCGCCAAAGGGTCCGCAATCGGTGACGACACCGCACTAGAAAGTCAGTCGGTGGCTTTCCAAAAGGCTCTACCGGGGCTCGCCCTGATTGGGAAGCTGATACGCCACGCAGCCATTCCAACAATATCCGTCGTGCCCTGTTTGCAAACTTGCAAACCGACCATCTCGACTGGTCCTTGCCCGCCCACCGTCGCGGGACCCTTGGCGGCATGGATGCCGCCACGGAGCTTACAAGGACGTACTTGCAGCGTGTCCCGCGATGGTGGGCGGGCAAGGGCCCTGCAGTGAGGCAAGAGCCCCAACGCCTTGCAACCGACTCACGCGCCCACCAACCAGATCAAGTGCGGTTGAACTAGAACTTCAAATCCACACGCGCATACCAGAAGCGTCCGCCGGGAATATCGTAGGTGGATGCGTCGTAACCATTGAGGGAGCAGGACAGGCAGATCGGCGGATCCTTGTCGAATACGTTGTTCAAGCCGGCAGTGAGTTGCAGGCCCTTGAGCCAATCCACACGATAGCCCACCTGCGCATCGTGATAGGTAATCGCATCCAGCCGGTTGGTTCCCACCGTCGGATCAGAACACACCGCAAACTCCACCGCGTCACCACATTGCTCGGTGAGTTTGGAAATGTGCCGGGCGGTCCACGAAGCCGTCCAGTTGCCCATCGACCAATCCAGTACCGCGTTGCTGGTCCACTCCGGAATTGCGCTGTCGACCACTTCGATACCCGGCCCTTGCGGCTGCCGCTGACCGGCCGCGCCCAGCGCCTCGTAACGGCCTACCAAGGTGTTCTGCCACGAGAGTTTGAAGCGCCCGAACGCGGTTTGCGGCAAGGTCCAGAACAGATCCACGTCCCAGCCGTCGGTCTTGATCGAGCCCAGGTTGGTCAGCCGGTTGTTGAAGGCATTGATGCCGCCGGTGGACGCCCGCCCGATGCCATCGCAGTACAACGCATCCAGCGTATCCACGCACAGATCCAGCTGGGTCTGCGCATTGATCGCCTGGATCGCACCATCCACATGATGGCGATAAAAGGTCACCTCCAGATCGAGGCGGTCGGACCAGCTGGCATCGCTCGCAAAGCCCGGGCTGAAGACAAAACCCGCACTGAAACTGCGCGAACGCTCCGGATCCAGTTGTTCATTGCCGCCGGTGGTGACCGAGATCTGCTGGTTGGCCTGCTGGTAGCCCGCCGGCACGCCGAGCGTGGCGCAATTGGCCGCGCTGCCACGCGGCGCGGTGCCGCCCAGACCGATCGAGCACGGGTCAGACAATTGCAGATCCGCACGCGCCGCCGAACCGAACAACTCGCCGATGGTCGGCGCACGGAAGCCTTCCGCATAACTGGTGCGCAGCACGAACTCATCGGTGACCTGCCAACGCAGACCGTACTTCGGCGTGAACTCGCCACCGAATGTCGAATAGTCCGAATAGCGCCCGGCGATATTCAGATCCAGTTTGTCGCCCAATGCGGAGTTGGCGAAGATCGGAATATTGAGTTCGAGATAGGCTTCGTTGACGTCGTAGCTGCCCGCCGTGGGCAACGAAGGCACGCCGTTGTAACGCCCGGCCACAGTGAGCGGATCGGGCTGATAAGAGCCTTCGTACTTGCGGTATTCGTAACCGCTGGCAAACGACACCGCACCGCCGGGCAACTGGAACAACTCGCTGCTGAGGTTGGCGGTGAACAGGCTCAATTCGTTCTGGCTGCGGTCGCGCACCACCGGCTGGATCCAGCGCAACATCTCCGGTGTGATGCTGCCGGCACCGCTGAAGATATCCAGCGGCACGCAGCCAGCCACGGCCGCGCAGCCAGCCGGGTCGCCCAGCGCCAGGTTGATGTTGTAGAGGTTGTAGCTGCCGTAGTTGGTCTGCTCGGCCTTGTTCTTGCTGTACATGCCGTTGACGTCCCAGAACCAGGTCCGCCCTGCGCCTTCGAACGTGCCGACCAGGCCGGTGCCGAAATATTGGGTATCGACCTGTTGCTCGTAACGCCGCGGCCCGCCTTCCACCGGCCTGCGACCGATCTGGATCAGATTGGTCGCCGAATCCAGATCGAATCCGAACGGGTTGAACGGGTTGAGCGCGGAGATCACGATGTTGTCGGCCAGCGGGTTGCCGGTGCCGGCATCGGGCCCGAGGAAGATCGGCTCCGGCGCGGCCTGGTTGGTCGATTCGCGCCGGTTGCCCAACGCCTTGACGTACCACTGCACGTCGTCGTTGAAGTAATAGCGGAACTGCGCAAATACGCCCTTGCGCTCGGACGGTGTCAGCAACAGATTCTGTTCGGCGAAGTTGTAGCGGTCTGCGGTGCCGAAGCAGTGATAATCGTCGCTGCGCATGCAACCGCCGCTGCCATCGTATTGCGGTGTGCCGACGCCGGCATTAGGCGTGAGATTCTGGCGCACGCCGGTGTTGGGATCGACGAACTGGAAGCGGCCATCCGGCGTTGCCGAGCTGGCGAAGGTCAGCCCGGTGCCAGGAATCGGGAAGCGGGCCTGCGCACGATCGCGCGCATAGATCGGATCCTGTTTGACATAGCTTGCGCCCAGAAACAGGCTGAAATTCTCTCCGCTGCTGCCCCACGCCAGGTCCATGCCCTGGTTGGTGCCATCGCCCTTGCCGTACTGCCCGTAGTTGAGCGTGACCTGCGCACCGTCGAAACTGCGACGGGTGATGATGTTGACCACACCGGCAATCGCATCCGAACCGTACAGCGACGAGGCGCCGTCTTCGAGCACTTCGATACGCTCGACGATCGCCAGCGGAATGGTGTTGAGATCGGTCGATGAGCCCACGCCGGACGCGGAGGATTCATTGACCCAGCGAATGCCATCCACCAGCACCAGCACACGCTTGGACCCGAGATGGCGCAGATCCACCTGCGCCGAGCCGGCACCCACGCCACTGCCATCGGGCGGAAAGCCGAAGTTGCCCGACGAATTGAACTTGGCATTGAGCGCCGAACCGGACGCGGTCAGCTCCTGCAGCACTTCGCCGATGGAGGTCAGGCCGGTGCGTTCGATGTCGGCGCGATTGAGCGTCTGGATCGGTACCTGACCCTGCAATTCGGCGGTTTTGATGCGCGTGCCGGTGACCTGCACGCTGTCGAGCGTACGCGTGCTCGCTGCGGCCTCGGGCTGTTGCGCCCAGGCGAGCGTGGGGATCAGACACAACGACAACTGCACGGCCAGGCATGACCGATGGGGGCCAATCAGACGCTTCATCCTTTCTCTCTCCAGAAGGATTCTTGAGTGTCCGCACGCCCCCGTGCCCTGCGGTCCTCTCCAATTCTTAAACGAAAAATTAACGCGCCGCAACTGGCGGTGCAGCAACGCACGGTGCCGCAGCGGTCGTGACGAGATGTCATCCGCAAGCACGTGCGTGCCCGACCCATCGCGCATGCAAGCGAAAATGGCCAGCGCGAATGACGCGTATTCACTCAGGCGCTCAGGCGTGCTTGGGTATCATCACGCCATGACTTATGCCCCCCGCCTTGCCACTGTTTTCATCGGCCTGCTGTGCCTTGGCAGCACCGCATTGCACGCGCAGACCCTCGACCCACAGCTGACTGCCATGCGCGATGCCATCGCGGCCGCAGAGCGCGGCCAGACCGATGCCGGCCAGCTCGCTGCATTGAGCCGCCATCCGCTGTATGGATGGCTGGAATTTGCCGCGCTCAAGCGCACGATCGACACCGTCTCCAATGCGCAGGCGCAGGCATTTTTGCAGCGTTATGCCGGCCAGCCCGTGGCTGAGAGCTTCCGCAGCACGTGGCTGCCGGCGGTGGCGCGGCGGCAAGACTGGAACACGCTGCTGGCCAACTGGAAGTCCACCGACAACCTCGGCCTGCGCTGCGCACAACTGACCGCGCGCCTGACCACCGGCAAGGCCGATGCACAATGGAGCCGCGACGCGCTGACCCTGTGGCGCAATGGCAAGGCGCTGCCCGATGCCTGCGATGCAGTGGTCGCCGGGCTGGAATCGCGCGGTGAACTTACGCCGGCGCTGCGCTGGGAACGCGTGGACGCCGCTGCCGATGCGCAGCAGCCGGCGGTCATGCGCACGGCCGCACGCGGACTCCCCGCCGCCGATCTGGCGCTGACCACCGATTACGCTGCCTTTCTCGACAAGGTCCACCCGCGTGCACTAGGTTGGCCCAAGACCGAGCGCAGCCGCCGCATCGCGGTCGACGGACTGTCCAAGCTGGCCAAGAGCGATCCCGACGCTGCCGAACAACAGCTACCGCAACTTGCCAGTGCGCTCGGCTTCAGCGAGGCGCAACGTGGGCAGGTGCTGTACCAGATCGCATTGTGGACCGTCGCCTCGTATCTGCCGGATTCGGCGCGCCGGCTCAATGCCGTACCGGACGCGTCCTACGACGAACGCCTGCACGAATGGCGTGCACGTGAAGCGATGTCGCGCGGCGACTGGCCGGCGGCGTTGGCCGCGATTCGCAAGATGCCGGCGAGCCAGCGCAGCGACTCACGCTGGCAGTACTTCGAAGCCCGTCTGGCCGAAAAGACCGGCGCTGCTGCGGCCGCCCAGCCGCTGTATCGCGCCGCCGCGCAATCGCCGACCTTCCACGGCTTCCTGGCTGCCGACCGCCTGCAGCAGCCTTACCGGCTCTGCCCCTGGGAGCCCAACGACAGCGCGCAGGCAAAGGCCGCCGTTGCGCGCGACCCGGCCCTGGTCCGCGCAATCGCGTTATTCCAGATCGACCGCCCCGGTTGGGCCGTGGCCGAATGGAACGATGCCGCCACCCGCTTCGACGACACCCAGCGCCGGCTGGCAGTGGAAATTGCCAGCGACAACGGCTGGTTCGACCGTGCGGTGTTCGCGCTCGGCAAGCAGCCGGACGAACAACGGCTCTATGCGTTGCGATTCCCACTGCACCACGACGACACCATTCGCCGTGAAGCCGCCAAGAACGCAATCGATCCGGCCTGGGTGGCCGGAGAAATTCGTGCCGAAAGCATCTTCAATCCGCGCGCGCGTTCGCCGGCCAACGCAATGGGCCTGATGCAGGTGTTGCCTGGCACTGGCGCGGCCGTCGCCAAGGGGATCGCCTTGCCCGGCTATGCGGGCGCAAGCAGCCTCTATGAGCCGGACACCAACATCGCCATCGGCACGGCGTATCTGCGCCAGCTGCTCAACACCTACGGGCTGCCCTACCTCACCATTGCCGCCTACAACGCAGGTCCCGGCCCCACCGGACGCTGGCAGTCGCAGCGGCCGAATTTCGAGCCGGACTTCTGGATCGAAACCATCAGCTACAAGGAAACCCGCGAATATGTCGCGCGCGTGTTGGCCTTCAGCGTGATCTACGACTGGCGCCTCAACGGCGACATGCTGCCGTTGAGCGACCGGCTCATGGGCAAGCTGGTGGACAAGCGTCTGAAACCGGTATGCACCCCGGGCCAGGCTGCCAATAACGCCGCGCAGGATTAAGCGACGCCAGGCGGCCTGCACGGTTGCAGGGCCTTGGCGCGTGCGCGGCGCCGTCATTGCGCACGGCACCTGACGCAACATCGACGCCGCGCAGGTAGCGGTGAGGACGTACCTGCGGCATGTCCAGCGGTCATGGATCGGCATGGACAGATCAGGGTGCTGCAAGCAGTTCCCAACCGCCCGTTGCAACGCCGCTACTTCCGAGAGACCACATTCATCGCCACGCCAAACGCACAACGCCCGCATCACTGCGGGCGTTGTGCAACTGCGTGCTGTACCGCGTTTGCATCCCTGCAGCCAGCGGCAGTTACAGCTTGCCGGCGCCTGCTTTCGCCTTGACGTCTGCAGCGACCTTGTCTGCCGATAGCAGATTGTAGGTATAGGGCGGTGTCCAGCCGATGCTGGTATTCCACGAGCACGACAGCGCCTTGCCGTTGAGCAGCGAACCCTGATCGCGATACACGCTGCCACCGTAGTCGGCGGCGATCTTGTCGCAGCTGCTGACACCGCCGATCTCGAACACGTTGCGCTCGGAGAAGATCTTCGACTCCTTGCCCACGCCATGCGCGTGGGAGAACGGATACACCGCATTACTGGTGCTGCCGACGTGGTAGTTGTTGTACAGATGGACCTGACCGAAGCGCACGCGCGGGGCGCGCGCAGAAATGTTTTCGAACAGGGTGTTGTGAATGGTGACCTTCAGCTTGCCGCTGTCGGTACTGGACGCGCTGTCGCTGGAGCCGATCAGGTTGTTCTTCTCGTGCGACTTGAAGGCCGAGTACGAGACGGTGACGAAATTGGCGCCTTTCTTGATGTCCATCGCGCCATCGTGGTGCTGTTTCGGACGGCCATTTGCTGTGCCGTTCTGATCGTCGGTACGGCGGCCATCGGTGAAGGTGACATGGTCCACCCACACGTTGCTGGCGCCTTCCACGGTCAGGCCGTCGTACTCCGCATTCCAGTTGCCGGCACTGCCATCATCCGGGTCCCAGACCGGCTCCGGGTCCCATGGATTTTCGATGGTGATATTGCGGATGATGACGTCGTTGGCCTTGACGTAAAAAATAGCCTTCGCGAATTTCCGCGTTGCTGGTGATGCCGATCAGCGTGGTCTTGGTGGGCACGTCCAGACGCGCGCGCGTCTTCATGTCCGAGGTTTTGGTGTAAGGCTTTCCTTCGCTGATATCGATGATGCCGCTGACCTTGATGATGCGCCCGTTGCTTCCGACGCTTGCGCTCAATGCTGCTTTCAATTCGGCGGCGTTCTTGACGGTGTAGATATTGGCGGCAGCCGCTTTGGAGCCGCCCTTGGTGCCGCCGTTCTGGGTCGCCCAGCCCGTGGTTGCAACCTCCAACGCCGCATCGGCATAGGCAACGCCGGTGAGCAGCAACGACCCAACGAACAGCGACGCGGCGGCCGCCGTCGAAAATTTCGGCTTCATCTTGATCTCTCCCTCGAATGGGTTCGATGCGCCGCGCTGCGGCGCACCCCTGGTCCAGCAGAAGCGGAACGTATTATTCAGATATGGAATATTCGATTCCGCGACACCGATACTAGGAGCATTGCAACCGCTTGTATCTAGACGCTTTTCGGATATGCATGCGTAATCACGCAAACGCTTGCGAGACACAAAAGAAGAGACAAAACGTTGCGATCAGGACACGCAGAGACAGCGCAAGGACACTGCAACGCAGCATGATTGCGTGTCACACCATGTCGGGGTAATCCGCGAGAACGCACGCCACCATTCAAATACATGTGTTTTTTGGCGTGCCAGTCGTTGCATCGCATTGCCGCGCCGCGGCATTCAACACAAAAGCGCCGCCCGCATACGACCGGAACAACGCAAAAGCGCCTATCGTTCTATGGCGAAACATTCGCCACCTCGCAGACGGGCGCGTCGGCCCACGTTGTACGCAAGGCGCAAGCCCCTCGCTCCAATGTGGCCGGCATGACGCATGACCACGTTGAGATCGATTGCACAGGCGCAGCATCATTTGGACGCCACGCTTCTGATGCGCATGGGTCAGCGCCGCCATCGACCGATCCGGCGATCGTTTCGCTGCGACCTCACCAAGCCGCTCGGTAGAGCAAGGCGAGCTCGTTGGGCAAGGGTGATACCAGACGCTCCATGCGCAGGTGCATCATGCAGTCGCTCAGCATAAGCATCGAATCGCAGACCATCAGCGCCGGCATCCAGGGCAGCAACTGCATGCCGCAGCAACGCCAACCGGCACGCATCCTCAACGATGCGTGGGTGCGCTCAGGAAAATCCTTCGAAGAACAACTCGATCGCCATCACCAAGGCGTCTTCGCGCCCGGTGTGGGATGGGTAGTAGCGCGGGCGCCGGTCGATTTCGTTGAAGCCTTCGGAGTGGTACAGCGCGATGGCCGAGGGGTTGGACGGGCGCACTTCCAGAAACGCGCGCCGCGCACCGCGATCGCAGGCGCCCTTGATCAGCGCGCGCAGCAACACGCGACCGTGGCCTTGCGATTGCGCCTCCGGTGCGATGCAGACGTTGAGCACGTGCGCCTCGTCGGCGGCGATGCTGATCACGCCATAGCCGATGACCCGGCCGCCCTGCTCCATCACCCAGCCGGGATATCCGGCCTGCAGGCAATCGCGAAAGATGTTGCGCGTCCACGGAAACGGATAGGCGCGCAGCTCGATCTCCATCACCGCATCCAGGTCGCTCTCGCGCATTGCGCGCAGCGAGGTGGGTTGCGGCGCATTCAACGCGCTCACGCCGGGTCCCGGCGCCGACGCAGCGCGCGCAGCTGCGGCCACAGCGCACGCTTGGCGGCCGGATTACCGCGCAGTTCCGCCAGCGGCCAGGATGCCATCAAGGCCTGGGTCGCAGGATCGCCCGGATTGCAGCCGGATGCGCGCAGCAAAGCCATCTGCAGGCGATCCGGCATGCCGACACGACTGCGCCGTTGCGGCACCGGCGCTGGCGCAGTGCTGGGCGCACGTGGCGCTTCGGCCGGTGCCGCCGGTGCATTCCGCCGCGCGACGGGCGCATTGGCCGTTGCAGGTTGCAGCGCACGCTCCACGCGCGCCGGCGCGGCCATCGGTGCGCGCTCGGCAATCTCGACAGGCGCGGGCAACGCATCGACCGCATCGCGATCCAGATACACGGTATGTCCCAATGCCTGCAGATACGACACCTGCAGATCGGACCACATCGGCTCGCTCATTGAGTCGCTCACGAAAACTGGCTCATGGCAGCTCGGGCACGCGCCGCCAGCGTCGCCACAGCCACATCAACGGACCCGACAAGGCGTACAGCACGCCGATCACCAGCAACGAGCGCGCCAGATCGATCACCAACAGCGCAATCACCACCGTGGCGATCGCCAGCGCCAGGAACGGCACGCGGTCGGCACGCGGGCCGCGCGCGCCGCCCTTGAAGCTCCAGAAGCGGATTCGGCTGACCATCAGCAACGCCGACACCACCGTGACCGCCAGCGCCACATAGCGCAGCTGCTCGCCATCGAAGCCCAGGCTGTCGTCGGCGAAGGCCCAAACGAAGGACATCATCAATCCAGCCGCCGCCGGGCTGGCCAAGCCGATGAACCAGCGCTTGTCGACCACGCCGACCTGAGTGTTGAAGCGCGCCAGCCGCAGCGCCGCGCAGGCCGCATACAAAAAGGCAGCCGACCAACCGACCCGGCCCATCACGCTGCTGTCGTACTTCAGCGCCGACAGCGACCAGTGGTACATCACCAGCGCGGGCGCCATGCCGAAGCTGACCAGATCGGCCAGCGAGTCGTACTGCACACCGAATTCGCTGCTGGTATTGGTCAGACGCGCCACCCTGCCATCCAGCCCGTCCATCACCGCGGCCACGAACACCGCCATGGCGGCCTGGACGAACTGCCCATTGGCGGCGGCGATGATGGCGTAGAAACCGGAAAACAGCCCGGCAGTGGTGAACAGGTTCGGCAGCAGGTAAATCGTGCGCGAGCGCGGGGGCGGTCTCATCTCATCCATCCGCCAAGTGTAGGGCCTGAGGTCTGTCCGGCGGTAGCGCGCCTGCTGGTTCAGCACCTTGCGCGCCCATCACTTGCCAGCGCCCGCTGCGGATGCTGCAATCGCAGCGGGAATTATCCAGGGGAAGCCACATGCAGCTGTCGTCCGGGCTTTGCGCCCTGTTGATGCTGGTCAGCGCCGCCGCCGGCGCGACCGATCTTTATAAGTGGAAGGACGCCAAGGGCGTGACCCACTACACCGAAACCCCGCCACCGACCGGCCAGCGCTATGAAGCGCGCCGAATCGACGCGCGCAACGGCACCGCCGCCATTGCTGCAGCAGAGACGGCAGCGCCCGAATCGGCCGACTGCCTCACCGCGCGCCGCAATCTGGAACTGCTCAGCGGCAAGGGAGAGGTCTCCATGGCGGCCGGCGCCGATGGCAAGCCTGGCGCCGTCCTGGACCAGGATGCCCGTGCGACCCAGAGGAACCTGGCCGACGCCGCCGTCAAGGCCTATTGCAAGCCGGCAGCCCCAGGCGGCCCGGCCACCTGAGCCGGGAAGAGGTGCCAGGACGGGATTGCCCCCCTGCCGCCGGGCTGGAGCCAAACACCTTGGTGCCGCGAGCACCGGCCGAGCCAGCGCGCCCGACCTGATGGCCGCACCTGCGTAGGTCGTAGACGAAGCGCGGCCCCAGCAGCTGCACGATCGCCGGGCACCGGTGACGGATGTATGCGGACAACCACGGGCCTGCGGCGCACGTGTGCCGGCAAGCCAGCCACTCGAGCCGCCCCGCACAGGTCCGCCCTGGCCAGCGACAACCGGGCAACGCGCGCCTGGCGATGACCGGCAGGGCCCGGGACTGGCAAACTAGCGGCTTTCCGCCCAAGCGAAGCCCGATGCGTCTTTCCCAGTTCCATCTGCACACCACCAAGGAAACCCCGGCCGACGCCGAGCTGGTCAGCCACCGCCTGATGCTGCGCGCGGGCATGATCCGCAAGCTGGCCTCCGGGCTGTACACCTGGTCGCCGCTGGGCCTGCGCGTGTTGCGCAAGGTCGAAGCCATCGTGCGCGAAGAGATGAACCGCGCCGGCGCAGTGGAAGTGCTGTTTCCCACCATCCAGCCGCGTGAACTGTGGGACGCCACCGGACGTTGGGAAAAGTTCGGCGGGCAGCTGCTCAAGATCAAGGACCGCAAGGAACAGGAGTTCTGCTACAGCCCCACCGCCGAAGAGGCCGCTGCCGAATTCGCGCGCCAGGAAATCAACAGCTACAAGCAGCTGCCGCTGAATTTCTATCAGATCCAGACCAAATTCCGCGATGAGATCCGCCCGCGCTTCGGGGTGATGCGTGCGCGCGAGTTCCTGATGAAGGACGCGTATTCGTTCCACCTCACCGACGAGGACATGGCGCGCGAATACGACAACATGCGCGCCGCCTATACGCGCATCTTCACACGCCTGGGACTGGACTTCCGCGCCGTGCAGGCCGATTCCGGCGCCATCGGCGGCGATGCATCGCAGGAATTCCACGTGATCGCCGACTCCGGCGAAGACTCGCTGGCGTTCTCCACTGGCTCCGATTACGCCGCCAATGTGGAAGCCGCCAGTGCGGCACCGCCTGCCCCGCGCGCCGCGGCCAGCGAAGCGATGCAGCAGGTGGCAACGCCCACCCAGAAGACCTGCGAAGACGTGGCCCAGTTGCTCGGCATCGCGCTGCAGCGCACGGTCAAGTCGGTGGCGGTGATGACGCAGGCCGGCTTCGTGCTGGTACTGGTGCGTGGCGATCACGCGGTCAACGAGATCAAGCTGGCCAAGGTGCCCGGACTGGCCGATTACCGCCTGGCCAACGAAAGCGAAATCCGCGAACACCTCGGCTGCGAGCCGGGCTTCCTGGGCCCGGTCAACACCGCACGCCCGGTGCGCGTGGTGGCCGACCGCGATGTCGCCGCACTGGCCGATTTTGTGGTCGGCGCGAATGTGTCCGGCGCCCACCTGGTCGGCGTCAACTGGGGCCGCGATCTGCCCGAACCGCAGACCGTGGCCGATGTGCGCAACGTGGTCGAAGGCGAACGCGCGGCCGATGGCGGCGAACTGCGCCTGGCTCGCGGTATCGAGGTGGGCCATGTATTCCAGCTTGGCAGCCAGTACGCGCAGGCGCTGCAAGCCACCGTCATCGACGAAGGTGGCAAGGCGGCGGTGATGAAGATGGGCTGCTACGGCATCGGCATTTCGCGCATCGTGGCCGCGGCGATCGAACAGAACCATGACGATGCCGGCATCATCTGGCCCGCGCCGATGGCGCCGTGGCAGGTGGTGGTCTGCGTGATCAATCCCAAGCAGGACCCACAGGTGCTCGCCGCCGCCCAGGCCTTGCTGGACCAATTGCTTGCCGCCGGCCTGGATGCCGCCCTGGACGACCGCGGACTACGCCCGGGCGCGATGTTCGCCGATATGGAACTGCTGGGCATTCCGCATCGGGTAGTGGTCTCGGAACGTGGATTGGCGGCTGGCACTTTTGAATATCGCGCCCGTACCGCCGATGCAGCGGAAAGCCTGGATAAAGCAGGGTTATTCTCCCGCCTGGGGCATTGATCAAACCCCGGGTATCGGCTTCAAATGGATGAACACAAAGCGCCGAATTATTTCGGCGCATTTGTCACACCGGTTTTCTCACTTTATGATGGCCACCGCTGCCATGGACCGGCATTCTTTTTCTCTCATCTTTTGGAGCAGTGATGTCGATCGATCTTAGTGGCCTGTCGGCCAAGCAGTTGAGCGCCCTGATCAAAAATGCAAAGAAGCAGCAGACCGTGGTTGCCAAGCGCGCGCCGATCGCCAAGGTCCGCACGCAGCTGGTCCGCGCTGCAAAAGCCCAGGGTTATTCCATCGAAGAATTGTTTGGCGCTTCTGCCAGTGCCGGCCCGGGCCGTCCGGCGGGTACCGGCAAGCCGGGTCCGCGTGCCGGGCGCAAGCTGGGCAAGGTGCCGCCGAAGTATCGCAACCCCGCCAACGCCCAGGAAACCTGGACCGGCCGTGGCAAGCAGCCGCGCTGGCTGGCCGAGTTGACCGCCGCCGGCAAGAAGGTGGAAGACTTCCTGATCAGCAAGGTCGGCGGTGCGAAAAAAGCAACCGCAAAGAAGGCCTCGCCGCGCAAGGCCGTCACCAAGCGCGCCGCCAAGAAGTCCAAGGCTGCCTGATTCGAACCAATAAGAGCGCCGGCCATGCCGGCGTTTTTATTGCGGGGTGTTTGCCCTTATAAATTCTTGCGGGCCGGAATGAGCAGATTGCCAAACAGCAATCCGGCCATCAATGCCATAACGATATTGGTCACTGCCAAGAGTGCGGCTTGTCCGACGCTGACATCCTGTTGCTGCACCAGGGTCAAAAAGCCACGCAAACTGACGCTCCCGGGAACCAGCATGATGATGCCGGGCAACCGGATCAGCGCACCGGGCTTGTGCACCACGCGCCCGAATAAATTTCCCGCGGCGGTCAATGCCATTGCAGAGGCGAATACACCGGCCGGGCCGCCCCAGGCATGTCCTGCATAACGCGCAATGACATAACCTGACATAGCCGCCGCCATGATCCATAAATAATCACGTCGATTGGCTTTGAACAGCACCGCAAACGCATAAGCGGCCACCACCAACGAGGCCCATTCCACCCAGCCGGCCTGTGGCCGCAACGCGGCCACCTGGGGTTGCAGGCCAACCAGCTGGGTCAGCGTCACCGCAATGACCGCACCCACGGTCAGCTTGAGCACCGTGGTGACCGCGCCGGCCAGACGCGCCGTGCCGGAGACCCAGTGCTGGCTGGCCAGCTCGTTGAATGCATTGGTCAATGACATGCCTGGCAGCAGCACCACCAGCGAGGCGATGATCACCGTATTGAGGTTCAAGGGCCACAGCAGGGAGGCCACCAGCGCCGCCACGACCCCGGCCAGCAGGCCGGCCAGCGCCTCGCCGGCTTCCTTGCTGGCAGCGCGCTTGTCGGTGTACTGGGTGAGCAGGCCGATCGACATGCCGATCGCCCCGGCCGTGGCGATATCCAGCCACGGCAGCTTCCACAGCCCGGCCACGCCGGCGGCGGCCAGCCCGAACGCCAGCACCTGCAGGGTCTTGCCGCGCCGGTCCACCTCGCGGTCCAGCCGGCGCAAGGCGGTGTGTCCTTGCCCGATGCTCATGCGGCCGTTGGCCACGCTGTCGGCCACATAGTCGGCCACGATGAGCTTGTACAGATCGTTCTCGCCCGGGGCCAGGCGGATCACCCGCGTGATATCGCTGGAGCCGATCGCCTTGGTCGGGTCGCTGAAGCTCAGGATGATGCCGGTGGGGTTGGACCAGGGCTCGCAGTCCAGGCCCAGCTTCTGCGACAACCCCACCACCGCTGCTTCCAGCCGTTGCGCGGTGGTGCCATAGGAATGCAGGCGCCCGGCGATTTCGGACACGAAGGCGACGCGCTGGGCGTAGGTGGCGCTGGCGGACGGAAGGACAACGGTGGCAGCGGACATGCGTGGCGGGTCGGATCGGAGAAACGCCGTGTCCGGCGAGGCCGCCAGTGTATGCCGCAGCGCGCGTGGCCGGCGCCCTGATTGACGGCCATCGGCACACCGCTGCGGTTGCGTCCCCATCCGTCGCTCACATTGGCCCTGTATGCTGGCGCCACGGACAGGCCACCCATGATCAAACCGCAACCTCCACGCATCGAACAAGACTCGCAGGATCAGGCACAGGTCCGCCTCGCTGGCAGTTGGGTCCTGGCGACCGCCCTGCCCCAGGCAGAATTGCTGCAGGCCGTACCCGAGGGGGTGCGCCGCATCGACGCGCGCGGCATCCAGCAGCTGGATTCGGCCGGCGTACTGCAGCTGCTGCGCTTTGCCGGCCGCATGGGCCTGAAGGAAGACGCGATCGATTTTCGCGATGAGCACCAGGCACTGTTGTGCACCATCGAGGAACTCAACGACGAGCGCCCCAAGCCCAAACGCGATTACGGCTTCGTCGCCGCGCTCGACCGCCTGGGTCGGGCCACCCACCGCGTCGGCCAGGACATCCTGGAGTTGAACAGTTTTCTGGGCGAAAACCTGGTCAAGATCATGCGGCTGATCCACGAGCCGCGGCGCTTCCGGCTGACCTCCACCGTGCATCACATGGAGCAGGTGGGCCTGGACGCGGTGCCGCTGGTGGTACTGCTGTCGTATCTGGTGGGCGCGGTGATCGCCTTCCTGGGCTCGACCATCCTGCGCGACTTCGGTGCGGAAATTTATGTGGTGGAGTTGGTGTCCATCGCCTTCCTGCGCGAATTCGCGGTGCTGCTGACGGCAATTGTGCTGGCAGGCCGCACCGCCAGCGCCTTCACCGCGCAGATCGGTGCGATGAAATCGCGCGAGGAAGTGGACGCGATCCGCACCCTGGGCCTGGACCCGATCAACCTGCTGGTGATCCCGCGCCTGCTCGCGCTGGTATTCACCCTGCCGCTGCTGACCTTCATCGCGATGATCGCCGGCCTGGCCGGTGGCGTCACCGTGGGCGCATTCGACCTGGATATTCCACCGCAGATGTATCTGGCGCGCATGCACGACACCATCCAGTTGCGGCATCTCCTGGTCGGACTCTCGAAGGCACCGCTGTTTGCGCTGGTGATCGGCCTGATCGGCTGCCTGGAAGGGCTGAAGGTCAGCGGCACCGCGCAATCGGTGGGCGAACGTACCACCTCCTCGGTGGTGCAGACGATTTCCCTGGTCATCATCCTCGACGCGATTGCGGCGTTGTGGTTCATGAAGATGGGGTGGTGATGGAGCCGGGATTCGACATTCGGGATTCGGGATTCGTGCAAGGCACAAGCGCCGCTGGCAGCCTGACATTTCGGAGAGCTGTGCCGTGACCAATCCCGAATCCCAAGTTCCCAATCCCGTCCCAGAGGCCGACGACGAACAGCTGGCGATCTCCGTGCGCGGGCTCACCAACCGTTTCGGCAGCCAGACCGTGCACGAAGACCTGGATCTGGATGTGCGTCGCGGCGAGATCCTCGGCGTGGTCGGCGGTTCGGGCACCGGCAAGTCGGTGCTGATGCGCAGCATCCTGGGCCTGCGCGAACCCGACGCCGGCAGCATCCAGGTGCTGGGCGCGGACGCGCGCTCGGGCCGGTTCGCCGACCGCCAGCACATCACCCGCAACACCGGCGTGCTGTTTCAGGACGGGGCGCTGTTTTCGTCGATGACCGTGGGTGAAAACGTCCAGGTGCCGCTGAAGGAACACCATGGCGAGTTTCCCGAGCGCTGGTATTTCGAACTGGCGCTGCTGAAGATCAAGCTCGCCGGCCTGCCCGCCGATGCGCTGGACAAGCTGCCTTCGCAATTGTCCGGCGGCATGCGCAAGCGCGCCGGCCTGGCGCGCGCGCTGGCGCTGGATCCACCGTTGCTGTTCCTGGACGAGCCCACCGCCGGGCTGGACCCGATCGGTGCGGCCGCCTTCGACCGTTTGATCCGCACCTTGCAGCAGGCCCTGGGCCTGACCGTGTTCCTGATCACCCACGACCTGGATACGCTGTACGCCATCTGCGACCGCATCGCGGTACTGGCCGATCGCAAGGTGATCGCCAACGCGCCGCTGGCCGAGGTCGAGCAGATCGATCACCCCTGGATCCAGGACTATTTTCACGGTCCGCGCGCCCGCGCTGCGCGCGCGGCCAAGACCGATTCCACCGAGACCGCCTGAGCATGGAAACCAAAGCCAATTACGTCCTGATCGGCGCCTTCACCATCGTGGCCGGCCTGGCCCTGCTGCTCTTCGGGCTCTGGGCCGCCAAATATTCCTCCGACCGCACCTGGCAGCAGTACCGGGTGGTGTTCCGCGAGGCGGTGACCGGCCTGTCGGTCGGCAGCCCGGTGCAGTACAACGGCATCGCGGTCGGCTCGATCACCGAGTTGACCCTGGCGCCGAACGACCCGCGGCAGGTGGTCGCGCATGTGCGCGTCAATTCGACCACGCCGATCAAGAGCGACACCCGCGCCAAGCTGGCGATCACCAGCCTGACCGGGCCGTCGATCATCCAGCTCTCCGGCGGCACGCCCGAAGCGCCGGCGCTGACCACCATCGACAAGAGCGATGCGCCGATCATCCAGACCACGCCATCGGCGCTGCAGAACATCACCGACACCGCCAACCGCATCGTCGAGCGCATGGACCAGATGCTCTCGGACAAGAACGTGGCCAGCATTTCGGCCACCTTGCAGAACCTGGAAAAGATCAGCGGCGGCATTGCCGATCGCGACGAAGGCATGCAGGCGCTGATCGTCAGCGCGCGCGACGCCGCGCGCAATCTGGACACCACCCTGACCACCACCAACGGCACCATCAAGCGGCTGGATCAGAACCTGGTGCAGCAGCTGCCGGGCATCCTGGAAAAACTCGATGCCACCCTGGTCAAGCTGGACTCGGCGGCCGGCAACGCCGACAACATCCTTGGCGAGAACCGCGCGGCCATCAATAGTTTTGCCAATGATGGGCTGGGCCAGCTCGGCCCCACACTGACCGAATTGCGTGGCCTGATCCGCGACCTGCGCCGGGTCAGCGACAAACTGGACAACAACCCTGCGCGCTACCTGCTTGGCCGCGACGCACCCAAGGAGTTCGAACCGAAATGACTGCCATGCGCCTGTTGCGTCCCTTGCTGTGCGTCTCGTTGCTGGCGCTGGGCGGCTGCTCGGTCCTGACCGGCGGCGACCAGAAGCCGGCCACCATCTATGCGCCCACCGTGCGGGTGACCCCGAACCCGGCGTGGCCACAGGTGACCTGGCAGCTGGTGGTGGCCAAGCCCAGCGCCGCCCGCGTCATCGACAGCCCGCGCATCAATGTGCGCCCGAGCCCTGGCGAACTGCAGGTATACCACGGCGCTGGTTGGGCACAGCCCGCCACCGACATGCTGGAAGACAGCGTGGTGCGCGCGTTCGAAGACTCCGGCAAGATTGCCGCGGTGGCCCATATCGGCACCGGCATCCGCTCCGACTACAAGCTGGCGATCGACCTGCGCCGCTTCGAATCCGATTACGCCGGCCAGTCGCTGCCCTCGGCCACGATCGAGCTCAACGCCAAACTGCTGCATTCGGCCGATCAACGCGTAGTCGCCTCGCGTACCTTCCTGGTCGCCCGCCCCTCCACCGGCACCGATACCGCCGCAGTCGCAGTGGCTTTCGAGCAGGCGCTGACCCAGCTCACCACCGAGCTGGTCGGCTGGACCCTGACCACCGGTCAGCAGGACAGCCAGCACTTGCCGCGTTCGTTGTAAGCGAAAGCGACAGACCTGGAGCGGTTGCAAATACGTCCATGTAAGCTCCTTGGCGGCATCCATGCCGCCAAGGCTCCCGCGACGGTAAGCGGGCAAGCAGTTGAGATGGTCGGTGCGCACAGCTTTCAAAAAAGCAGCTACGGCTACTCGACGCGGTCTCCTCGTCTTCAACACAGCGGCCAGTCGACTGCCTGGGCGGGGCGTCCTCGCTCTTCAATCAAGTCACTCATGAACTTCCTGGTGCGGTGTCCTCGCCGCTTGCGGGACCGTTGGCGGCATGGATGCCGCCAACGGTCCCCATGGATTGGGTTCACGGCGTGTGCCGCAAGCGGTGAGGGCACCGCGCACTCGATCCACTCATCGTTTGACCTGGGCTGCTGATTGCGCCCACGCAAGCTGCGGCCGACACGCCCACCAGGCCACCGCCCAGGCGAGCGCGCTACGCGTTGCTGGCGCCGATCACTGGGACACGCGCACCGCGATCTGACGAAAGGTCAGATTGATGCGCTCGTCGACCGGCTTGGCGGTGCGCGGCAACGCGTGTTTGTAGTGGCGCTGGGTATCACCGCCCATCAACAACAGGTCGCCGTGGCCCAGCTCCAGCGTTTGCTTCAAGGCCGCATCGTCGCGGTGCTTGAACGCAAAGCGCCGCGTGGCTCCCAGGCTCACAGAGGCAATCAACGGCTGCGCGCCCAGCTCAGGCTCGTCGTCGCTGTGCCAGCCCATCGCGTCACTGCCACGTCGGTAGCGATTGACCAGCACGCTGTTGAACCGGTGACCGGTCTCGTCCTCCAGCCGCCTACGCACTGGCTGCAGCACGTCCAGCCACGGCTGTGGCGAGAACCGTGTGCCCGAGTAGCGATAGCTCGCCTCCGGATCGCCGACCCAGCTGCTCAGGCGCGGCGAATCCACCATGCGCCCGAACATCCGGATGCGGTGCACCTCCCACTGCGCCTGCGCCAGCAGCGCCTGCATCAGCGCATCGGCCTGCGCAGGCTGCAGCCAACCCCGCCACCAGTTGATCTCCGCTCCCGGCAATGCCACCCGAATCCTCATGCCGGAAACGCTAGCACGCAGGCCTGCGCACTGCGGATGAATCGACGCGATTTGCCGCCGTCACATGCAATCCCGGAAAATGCGCGACAGCCATCGAGCCAACGGGAGCGGAGCAATGTCGGAAGCGGGAGTGGGCGCACACGCGTCAGAGGCGGTCGAGCGTGACGTCATGGAATACGACGTCGTCACCGTCGGTGCCGGTCCGGCCGGGCTGTCGTTTGCGATCCGGCTCAAGCAGCTCGATCCGAGCATCAGCGTCTGCGTGATCGAAAAATCCAGCACCATCGGTGCGCATATCCTGTCCGGTGCGGTGATCGAGCCCGGCCCGCTGGATGCACTGCTGCCAGGCTGGCGCGACAGTCCGCCGCCGATCTGCGTGGCGGCCACCAACGACGAATTCTGGTTCCTCGGCAAGGACAGCGCGCGCAAGTTCCCGGTGGTTCCGCCGGGCATGCGCAACCATGGCAACTTCATCGTCAGCCTGGGCGCGATGTGCGCCTGGCTGGCGCCGCAGGCCGAAGCGCTGGGCGTGGAGATCTACCCCGGCTTCGCTGCCGCCGAAACGCTGCACGACGACAGCGGCCAGGTGGTGGGCGTGCGCATTGGCGACATGGGTATTGCAAAAGACGGCTCGCACAAGCCCGGCTACACCGCCGGCATCGATATCCGTGCCAAGGTCACCGTGCTTGCCGAAGGCGCGCGTGGTCACCTGACCAAGCGGCTGCTCAAGCGCTTCGACCTCACCGCCGACAGCGACCCGCAAGGCTATTCGATCGGCATCAAGGAACTGTGGCAGGTCCCGGAAGGCCGCGTCACGCCCGGCAAGATCGTGCACACCATTGGCTGGCCAGCCGACAACCGTACCTACGGCGGCAGCTTCGTGTATCACCTGGACAACAACCAGATTGCGCTCGGTTATGTGAGCGGGCTGGACTACAGCGACCCGACCTACCAGCCGTGGGAAGCCTTCCAGCAATGGAAGAACCACCCCATGATCAAGCCGCTGCTGGAAGGTGGCAGCATCTTGTCTGCCGGTGCCCGCGCACTGGTCAGTGGCGGTTGGCAATCGCTGCCGAAAGTGGACATGCCCGGCGCCTTGCTCATTGGCGACACCGCCGGCCTGCTGAACGTGCCCAAGATCAAGGGCACCCACCAGGCGATTCGCAGCGGCATGCTGGCCGCCGAACACCTGGTGCAGTCGCAGCTGGCGCCGCAGGGTTTCGATGCCACATTGCGCGCCTCCGACGTCATGGCCGAGCTGAAACAAGTCCGCAACATCAAGCCAGGTTTCAAGAAAGGCCTGTGGTTCGGCCTGCTCAACGCGGCCTGGGAAACCGCGCTCAAGGGCGCTTCGCCGTGGACGCTGAAGAACAAACCCGACTGGTCGGCGCTGCACAAGCTCGGCGAGTACGAGCAGCCCAAGCGCGACTACGTCACCCGCGACCTGGCCCCCCGCGACCGCTTGCAAGCCGTTTATTTCGCCGCCACCGAGCACGATGAAGACCAGCCGGTGCATCTGAAGGTGCTGGACACCGATGTGTGCGCCACCCGCTGCGTGACGGAATACGACAACCCCTGCACGCGCTTCTGCCCGGCCAACGTCTACGAAATGGTCGCGGACACCGCCAGCCCCTCCGGCAAGCGCCTGCAGATCAACGCGGCCAACTGCGTGCACTGCAAGACCTGCGACATCAAGGATCCGTACGAAATCATCACCTGGGTCACACCGGAGGGTGGTTCGGGTCCGAACTACCAGAATCTCTAAAAACCAGGGGCCTGACAGGCCCCTGGCTATTTAAGCGGCGATGAATGCAACGCCGGTCTTGTTGCGCAGTTCCTCCAGCTCCACTCCATCGGCATGTTCCACCAGCACCAATCCTTCTGCAGTGACATCGAACACCGCCAGATCGGTAATGATGCGGTCCACCACGCCGACGCCGGTCAGTGGCAGGTCGCATTCGCGCAAGATCTTGTGGCTTCCATCCTTGGCGACGTGCTCCATCAACACCACCACGCGCTTGACGCCGGCCACCAGATCCATTGCACCGCCCATGCCCTTGACCATCTTTCCGGGCACCATCCAGTTGGCCAGGTCGCCGCGCTCGGTGACCTGCATCGCGCCGAGAATGGCAAGGTCGATGTGGCCGCCACGGATCATCGCGAACGAATCGTGGCTCCCGAAATAGCTGGCACCGGCGCGGGCGGTCACGGTCTGCTTGCCTGCATTGATCAGGTCCGCGTCCACTTCGTTTTCGGCAGGAAATGGGCCGATGCCAAGCAGGCCGTTCTCCGACTGCAGCCACACATCGACGCCGTCGGGGATGTGGTTGGCGACCAGCGTCGGCAAGCCGATGCCCAGGTTGACGTAGGCGCCATCGGTCAGTTCGCGCGCCGCGCGTGCGGCCATCTGGTCTCTGGTCCAGGCCATCACTGCTGTCCTTCGCGCACGGTGCGCTGTTCGATGCGTTTTTCCGGCGTGGCGTTGAGCACCAGGCGGTCCACGTAAATGCCGGGCAGATGCACCTGATCCGGATCGATGACGCCCAGCTCCACGATGTCCTCGACCTCGGCGATGCACACGCGTCCGGCCATGGCGCAGGCGGGATTGAAATTGCGCGCGGTCTTGCGGAATACCAGGTTGCCGGCGGTATCGGCGCGCCATGCCTTGACCAGCGCCACGTCGGCCTGCAACGCGGTTTCAAGCACGTAATGCTTGCCGTCAAATTCGCGCGTTTCCTTGCCCTCGGCCACGATCGTGCCGTAGCCGGTGGCGGTGTAAAACGCAGGAATGCCCGCGCCACCGGCGCGCAAACGCTCGGCCAGGGTGCCTTGCGGATTGAACTCCAGCTCGAGTTCGCCCGCCAGGTATTGGCGTTCGAATTCCTTGTTTTCGCCCACGTAGGACGAAATCATCTTGCGGATCTGCCGGGTGGCCAATAATTGACCAAGCCCGAATCCGTCGACGCCAGCGTTGTTGGAGATCACGGTCAACCCGCCGATCCCACTGTCGCGCACGGCTGCAATCAATGCCTCCGGGATTCCACACAACCCAAAGCCGCCCACCGCCAGGGTCTGACCATTGGCCAGTACCCCGCTCAGTGCTGCCTTGGCATCGGCATAGCGTTTGCCGCTTGCCGCACCACGTCCTTCGCTGCGCATCACCGCCCTCACCTCGCTGATGTGAAGCGCCCATTCTATCCGCTGACTGTTCCCTGTCCCCGGTCGCAATTCCGCCACACCCAAGACACGGCGCAGCCGCTAAACTCGGGCGTCCCCCACTTCAGGATTTGCCCATGACGCTACCCGCCTTCAAGGCCTACGACATTCGCGGCCGTGTGCCGGATGAACTCAACGAGGACTTGGCCCGCCGCATCGGCGTGGCGCTGGCGGCGCAGCTGGATCAAGGGCCGGTGGTCCTGGGCCATGACGTGCGCCTGGCCAGCCCGGCGCTGCAGGAAGCGCTGTCGGCCGGCCTGCGCGCCAGTGGCCGTGACGTGATCGACATCGGCCTGTGCGGCACCGAGGAAGTCTATTTCCAGACCGATTACCTCAAGGCCGCCGGCGGCGTGATGGTGACCGCCAGTCACAACCCGATGGACTACAACGGGATGAAGCTGGTCCGCGAGCAAGCGCGACCGATCAGCTCGGACACCGGTCTGTTCGCCATCCGCGACACGGTCGCGGCCGATACCGCAGCGCCAGGCGAGCCCACCGCCAGTGAGCAGAGCCGCACCGACAAGACGGCCTACCTGGAGCACCTGCTCAGCTACGTGGACCGCAGCACACTCAAGCCGCTCAAGCTGGTGGTCAATGCCGGCAATGGCGGCGCCGGGCTGATCGTCGATCTGCTTGCGCCGCATCTGCCGTTCGAGTTCGTGCGCGTGTTTCATGAGCCCGATGGCAATTTCCCCAACGGCATCCCCAACCCGTTGTTGCCGGAAAACCGCGACGCCACCGCCAAGGCGGTCAAGGACAATGGCGCCGATTTCGGTATTGCGTGGGACGGCGACTTCGATCGTTGTTTCTTCTTCGATCACACCGGCCGCTTCATCGAAGGCTATTACCTGGTTGGCCTTTTGGCACAAGCCATCCTTGCCAAACAGCCGGGCGGCAAGGTCGTACACGACCCCCGCCTGACCTGGAACACGGTCGAGCAGGTCGAAGAAGCCGGTGGTATTCCGGTGCTGTGCAAGAGCGGCCACGCCTTCATCAAGGAAAAGATGCGCAGCGAAAATGCCGTCTACGGCGGCGAGATGAGCGCACACCATTATTTCCGCGAGTTCGCCTACGCAGACTCCGGCATGATTCCGTGGCTGCTGATCGCCGAGCTGGTGTCGCAGTCGGGTCGTTCGCTGGCCGATCTGGTCGAAGCGCGCATGCAGAAATTCCCCTGCAGCGGCGAGATCAACTTCAAGGTGGCCGATGCCAAGGCCTCAGTTGCCCGCGTGATGGAGCACTACGCCTCGCTGTCGCCGGAGTTGGATTACACCGACGGCATCAGCGCCGATTTTGGCCAATGGCGTTTCAACCTGCGTAGCTCCAACACCGAGCCGCTGCTGCGCCTGAACGTGGAAACGCGCGGTGATGCCGCACTGCTGGAAACGCGTACGCAGGAAATTTCTAACCTGCTGCGCGGCTGATCTACCATTCTCCCCCACCTTTGACGCACTGGAGTTTCCCCCGCCCATGAGCGACGTCCTACCCATTATCTTGTCCGGCGGCTCCGGCACGCGCCTGTGGCCGCTGTCGCGCGAGTCCTATCCCAAGCAATTCCTGCCGCTGGTCGGCGACAAGAGCATGCTGCAGTCCACCTGGCTGCGCGCGGCTCCCGTCGCGGGCCACGCCCCCATCGTGGTTGCCAACGAAGAACACCGCTTCATGGCCGCCGAGCAGCTGCAGCAGTTGGGCGTGAAGCCTTCGGCCATCCTTCTGGAACCCAAGGGACGCAACACGGCGCCGGCGATTGCCGTTGCAGCGCTGGAAGCAACCCGCGATGGCGCCGATCCGCTATTGCTGGTGCTGCCTTCCGATCATGTGATCGGCAACGAAGCTGCATTCCAGGCGGCAGTGAAGGTGGCCGCAGAAGCGGCGGCACAGGGCAAACTGGTGACCTTCGGCATCAAGCCAACCGCGCCTGAAACCGGCTATGGCTATATCAAGGCAGGTGCCGGGACTGCTGCCAGCGCGGTCGAGCGCTTCGTCGAGAAGCCTGACCTCGCGACCGCGCAAAGCTACCTGGCAAGCGGCGAGTACTATTGGAACAGCGGCATGTTCCTGTTCCGTGCGTCGCGTTACCTGGAAGAATTGCGCAAATTCCATCCGGCCATCGCCGATGCGTGCCAGAAGGCGTGGGAAAACGGCAAGCGCGACGCCGATTTTACCCGTCTGGACAAGGACGCCTTCGCCGCCAGCCCGTCGGATTCGATCGACTATGCAGTGATGGAAAAGACCGCCGATGCGGTCGTGGTGCCGTTGGATGCGGGTTGGAACGACGTCGGTTCGTGGTCTTCGCTGCTGGATGTCTCCAACCAGGATGCGCAAGGCAATGCGCACCATGGCGACGTGATCCAGCTCGATTGCCAGAACACCTACGCGTACGGCTCGCGCCTGATCGCCATGGTGGGGCTTGAGGATGTGGTGGTCGTTGAAACGCCGGACGCCGTCCTGGTCGGCCACCGCGACCGCATGCAGGAGGTCAAGGACGTCGTCAGCCAGATCAAGACCGCTGGCCGTTCCGAGGCCACCTGGCATCGCAAGGTCTACCGTCCATGGGGTGCTTACGATTCCATCGACATGGGCCAGCGGCACCAGGTCAAGCGCATCACCGTCAAACCTGGTGCGGTGCTGAGCCTGCAGATGCATCACCACCGCGCCGAACACTGGATCGTGGTGAGTGGCACTGCCGAAGTAACCCGTGGCGAAGAAGTCCTGCTGCTGACCGAAAACCAGAGCACCTACATCCCGCTGGGCGTCACCCATCGCCTGCGCAATCCGGGCAAGCTGCCGCTGGAACTGATCGAAGTGCAGTCCGGCAGCTATCTGGGCGAAGACGATATCGTGCGCTTCGAAGACACCTACGGCCGCGCTTAATCGCGCGTCTCAACGTAGACTGCAATATCGACGGCGGCCTATGGCCGCCGTCCTGCGTTATCCATGGCCCACTTTATGGCGGCACGCTGCGCGCGCAGATCAGAGGTAGCATGCCTCCATTGGCGATCTCGCACACAGGTGCGTGCGGGCAACGCAGCTGCATCGCTCGCAGTTCGACACCGCTGTTAGCTGCGTGGGGCGGCAAATAGCGCAGCAGCGCCGTGAGCTTCATGGGTGGCCTGGCCGGTGGCATCCCACCCGCCAGGACTCGGCGCCGGTCTGGCTCAGTTGTCGCCGAACAGGTCGCGCGTATACACCTTGCCCTGCACGTCCTGCAGCGCCTCGGCCATGCGGTTGCTGATGATGACGTCGGCCTCGCGCTTGAAGGCCTCCAGGTCGTTGACCACGCGCGAGCGGAAGAACTCAGGATCGTTCAACGTCGGCTCGTACACGATGACGTCCACGCCCTTGGCCTTGAGGCGCTTCATCACCCCCTGGATGCTGGACGAACGGAAATTGTCGGACCCGGCCTTCATGATCAGCCGATAGATGCCGACCACCTTGGGATTGCGTCGCAGCACGTCGGCGGCGATGAAGTCCTTGCGGGTCGTGTTGGAATCGACGATCGCCCGGATGATGGTCTGCGGCACGCTCTGGTAGTTGGCCAACAGCTGCTTGGTGTCCTTGGGCAGGCAGTAACCGCCATAGCCGAAGGACGGGTTGTTGTAGTGGCTGCCGATACGCGGATCCAGGCAGATGCCCTCGATGATCTGGCGGCTGTCCAACCCATGGGTGAGCGCGTAGGTGTCCAGTTCGTTGAAGTAGGACACACGCATCGCCAGGTAGGTATTGGCGAACAGCTTGATCGCCTCGGCCTCGGTCGGCTCGGTGAACAACACCGGCACATCGGGCTTGAGCGCGCCTTCCTGCAACAGCCGCGCGAAGGTCTCCGCGCGCGCCGAACGTTCGCCGACGATGATCCGGGACGGATACAGGTTGTCGTACAACGCCCGGCCTTCGCGCAGGAATTCCGGCGAAAAGATGATGTTGTCGGTCCCGAACTGCTCGCGCACCTTGGCGACGTAGCCGACCGGAATGGTGGATTTGATCACCATGGTCGCCTGCGGATTGATCTCCAGCACCTTGGCGATCACGACCTCGATCGACCCGGTGTTGAAATAGTTGGTGTCCGGATCGTAGTCAGTGGGTGTGGCGATGATCACGAACTCCGCGCCGGCAAACGCCTCGTTGGCGTCCAGGGTGGCCTTGAAATTCAAGCCCCCCTGGGCCAGCGCGGCCTCGAGTTCCTTGTCGACGATCGGCGAGCGGCCTTCGTTGAGCAACTTGACCTTGGACTCGACGATGTCCAGCGCCACCACTTCATGGTGCTTGGCGAGCAACACGCCATTGGACAGACCGACATAGCCGGTACCCGCGACAGCGATCTTCATTGGAATTCCTTGCGACATTGGATGGGGGAGGATGCAGCGCGCTGCATGCAGGCCATGGCGTGATGACGGTGCGGCCGAGCCCGCAATGGGGCTGGCGCGCCCGCTGGGGGACACGCGAAAACCTGCACGGTGCCGACTGATGCGATACAGCGCACACCTGCATGCATCCAGCGGATGCGTCGTGCGTTGCATCCGCTTCAGCGGCACATCCACGTCGGCCGCGACCTGCGCGGAGCAGCTCGCCGGTACGGCGCGGATCAGCCCTGATGGTAGCCGAAGCGAAGTGCAAGCTATGAGTCGGTGCTGAAGCCGCACCGATCGATGGCACCACCGACCAGGCTCACCGTTGGGCCAGCGTGTCCAGCACCTGGCTCAGTCCATCCTGCCAGTCCGGCAGGCGGATGCCGAAAGTGTCCTGCAGGCTGTGAGTGTCCAGACGCGAATAGGCCGGGCGCTTGGCCGGCGTGGGATAGTCGGCGGTGCCGATCGCCTCCACGCGCGGCGTGCGGGCGAGCAGGCCGCGCGCGCGCGCCTGGGCGAAGATGGCTTCGGCGAAACCGTGCCAGGTGGTCTGCCCGGCGGCGGTCAGATGCCACAAGCCGGAAGGTTCGCCCGGCTGGCGGAGCGCGTGCGCCGTGATGTCGGCAATTAACGCCGCTGGCGTTGGCGTGCCGATCTGGTCGGCAACCACGCGCAGCACATCGCGCTCGGCGCCCACACGCAGCATCGTGCGCAGGAAATTGTGTCCATGCGCCGCGTAGACCCAGGCAGTGCGGAAGATCAGATGACGGCCGCCAGCCGCCTGCACCGCTCGCTCGCCGGCCAGTTTGCTCTGCCCGTACACGCCGAGCGGCGCGGTGGCGTCGTCCGGCAGGTAGGGGCGCGTGCCCTGCCCATCGAAGACATAGTCGGTCGAATAATGGACCAAGGGCACATCGGCGCGCGCGCACCATTGCGCTATCACGCCGGGCGCTTCGGCATTGGCGCGGAAGGCCGCATCGCGCTCCTGCTCGGCACGATCGACGGCGGTATAGGCGGCTGCGTTGACCACTAACGCCGGCCGCACCCTATTTAATGCCAGGTCCAGCGACGCAAGCTCGTTCAGATCGATCCGCTCACAGGGGAGTCCATCGGCCAACTGCCCTGAGCGGGACGCAGCCACGACGGTACCCAGCGGCGCCAGCACCCGCAGCAACTCGGTACCCACCTGCCCGCTGGCACCAATCACCAGCGTGGTCATCCCTGATAAACCGGCAGGCGCTCTTCGGCGATATCCTCAAGAAACGGCGCAGCCCTATCCTTTGCAGACAGAATTGGCGAACTGATCGGCCAATCCACACCGATGGTGGCGTCGTCCCAGCGCACGCTTGCGTCGGCGTCATGGACGTAGATGTCGGTGCACAGGTAACTGAAGACCGCACGTTCGGACAGAACTGCAAAGCCATGCGCAAAACCTTCCGGAATCCAGAACTGCCGATTGTTCTCGGCGCTCAGGATGGCGGCAGTCCACTGACCGAAGTACGGTGATCCGCGCCGGATATCCACCGCCACATCGTAGACCTCGCCCTCCAGCACGCTGACCAACTTCCCCTGCGGCCGTGGCCATTGGTAGTGCAGACCTCGCAGCACGCCCTTGGTCGAAGTGGAGATATTGCTCTGCAGGAACCGCGCGGAAAATCCGTGCTGGTCGAAGCGTTCGGCATTCCAGGCTTCGAAGAATTGACCCCGCTCGTCGCCCAGGACTCTTGGCTCAATGACGAAGCAACCAGGCAGGGATGTATCGATGACTTTCAAGGAACCACTCCACGTTGTGCGAGCGAATGCAGGTATTGACCATAAGCATTCTTGCGCAAGGGGGCGGCCAGTTGCTCCAGTTGGGAAGCATCGATCCATCCTTTGGCGAAGGCGATCTCTTCCGGGCAACACACCTGCAGCCCTTGCCGCATCTGGATCGTCTCGATGAAGTTGGATGCCTCGTGCAGGGATTGATGCGTTCCCGTATCCAGCCAGGCGTATCCACGTCCAAGCGGCTCCAGGTGCAGGTCTCCTGCTTCCAGGTAGCGCCGATTGAGGTCGGTAATCTCCAGCTCTCCCCGGCTGGAAGGCTTCAGCTGCGCAGCGTACTCGCAAGCCCTGGCATCATAAAAATAGAGGCCGGTGACCGCATAATTCGAGCGTGGCTGCAGGGGCTTTTCCTCGATATCAATTACCTTGCCCTGAGCATCGAACTCGGCCACCCCGTAGCGCTCAGGATCATTGACCCAGTAGCCGAACACGGTGGCTCCCTGTTGACGCGCATCAGCACGTCGCAACGTGTCCGTCAGGCCATGTCCGTGGAAGATATTGTCTCCCAATACCAGGCAGCTGGGCTTGCCATCGATGAAGTCGCGCCCGATCAAGTAGGCCTGAGCCAGCCCATCAGGGCTGGGCTGCACCGCGTAGCGGATATGCATGCCCCACTGTTCACCGTCGCCAAGCAGCGTCTGAAACAATGACTGTTCGTGTGGCGTATTGATGATCAGCACTTCACGGATACCAGCCAGCATCAGCACGCTGAGTGGGTAATAGATCATCGGCTTGTCATAGACTGGCAGCAGCTGCTTGCTGACGCCTTTGGTAATCGGATACAGGCGTGTTCCCGATCCGCCAGCCAGAATGATGCCTTTGCGTTGTGTCATGGGTATATCCTTTGGCGCCCGCCGTGTCCGCGGGCCGTGACGATGACTGCGTTACGCTGCGACCCCGATTCGCTCCAACCGATAGCTACCGTCCAACACTCCTTGCACCCAGGCTTGGTTATCCAGATACCACTGCACTGTCAGTGCAATGCCCTGCTCAAAGGTATAAGCCGGTTGCCACCCGAGCTCGTTCCGGAGTTTGCTGGCATCAATGGCATAGCGGCGATCATGGCCGGGCCGGTCGGTCACGTGCGTGATCTGGCTGGCACGAAGTTGACCATCGGAGCGCGGACGTTGTTGATCTAGGAGCGCGCAGATCGTACGCACCACCTCGATGTTTTGCCGTTCGGCATTGCCGCCGACGTTATAGGTTTCCCCAACCCGCCCCTTTGCAAGCACTGTGCGAATCGCATCGCAGTGGTCACTGACAAACAGCCAGTCGCGCACCTGCTTTCCATCCCCGTACATGGGTAGTGGCTCCCCTGCCAAGGCCTTTGCGATGACCAGCGGAATCAACTTCTCGGGAAAATGGTAGGGGCCGTAGTTGTTCGAGCAATTGGTCGTTAACACCGGCAGGCCGTACGTATGATGAAACGCCCGCACCAGATGGTCGGATGCGGCCTTGGATGCGGAGTAAGGCGAATTCGGAGCGTAGGGCGTGGTTTCGGTGAATTTTCCGGTTTCTCCCAGGGTGCCGTACACCTCATCGGTCGACACGTGCAGGAAGCGAAACGCATGCCTGGATTCCTGCGGCAGCGCCTTCCAGTAATCCCGCACGGATTCAAGCAGGGCCAGGGTACCGACGACATTGGTCTGGATAAACGCACCCGGACCATCAATCGAGCGGTCCACGTGGCTCTCGGCGGCAAAGTTCAGAACTGCGTCAGGCTGGTGCTCTGCCAGCAAACGATCCACCAGCGCTCCGTCGCCGATATTGCCTTTGACGAAGACGTGATTCGGATTGTCCTCCAAAGACGCCAGGGTTTTCAGGTTGCCTGCGTAAGTGAGCGCATCCAGGTTGATGACGCGCACGCCACGCGCGACCGCCTCCAACACGAAGTTGCCGCCAATGAAGCCCGCTCCGCCGGTCACTAACCAAGTTGCCACTGCCTATCTCCTGATCGCGCGTTCGCCGCACTCAATTTCAAGCCCGACAGGATATACGTTGCGCGCAACAGCGGTCGAAGTCGCCCTCGCAGGCCCATTCCCGCACCGCACCATCCATACGCCATCGCATGGTAGCTCTACCCCGGTTAGAATGCCCCCACTCCCGTGCCTGCCGCCGCGGCCGGGCCTTCCCGCAATAGCTGAAGGATCTCGTACACGATGAAAATCCTCGTCGCCTACAAGCGCGTGGTGGACTACAACGTCCGCATTCAGGTCAAGCCGGATGGCTCCGGCGTGGTGACCGAGGGCGTCAAGCTCTCGCCCAACCCGTTCGACGAAATCGCCCTGGAAGAAGCATTGCGCCTGCGCGATGCCGGCATTGCCACGGAAGTCGTGGTCGCCACCCTGGCGCCGGCCGATGCGGCTGCGCACCTGCGTAACGGCCTGGCCATGGGCGCCAATCGCGCCATCCACGTGGTCACCGACGCGGCCATCCAGCCGCTGACCGCCGCGCGCACTTTGCTCAAGCTGGTCGAGAAGGAACAGCCGGACCTGGTCATCCTGGGCAAGCAGGCAATCGATGACGATGCCAACCAGACCGGCCAGATGCTCGCCACACTGTGGGGCCGCCCGCAGGCCACCTTTGCCGGCAAGCTCGTGGTTGCCGGTGGCAAGGCGACGGTCACGCGCGAGGTCGATGCCGGCCTGGAGACGCTGGAAGTGGACCTGCCGGCGGTGGTCACCACCGATCTGCGCCTGAACGAGCCGCGCTTCATCAAGCTGCCGGACATCATGAAGGCCAAGAGCAAGCCGTTGGAAACGCTGGCGTTTGCCGACCTGGGTGTCGACGCGCATGACAGCCTGACCACCACCCACTACGCCGCGCCGTCCAAGCGCAGCCGCGGCGTGATGGTCAAGGACGCCGCCGAGCTGGTGGCCGCACTCAAGCAGAAGGGGTTGCTGTAATGGCCAAGGTTCTCGTTGTTGCCGAACATCTTAACGGCCAGCTCAACGCTGCCACCGCCAAGACGCTGAGCGCTGCGCTGGCGATCTCGGCCGAATCCATTGATGTGGTTGTGCTGGCAGCCGACCCGACCGCGATCGCTTCCCAGGCGGCGCAGTTGGCCGGCGTCAGCCGCGTGTTGGCGGTGGCCAATGCGGCCAACGAACACGCCATTGCGCAGGTGCTGGGCCCCCAGATCGCCCAGCTGGCCGGCCAGGGCTATACGCACGTGTTCGGCCCCTCCACCACGTTCGGCAAGGATCTGATGCCGGTCGTGGCTGCGCTCCTCGGCGTCAACCAGATCTCCGATCTGATGTCGGTCGAAGACGCTTACACTTTCAAGCGTCCGATCTACGCAGGCAACGCCATCATCACCGTCAGGGCACCGGCCGACCAGATCGTGGTCGCGACGGTGCGCAGTGCATCGTGGCCGGAAGCTGCCGGCGGTGGAAGCGCGACGGTTGAGTCGGCCACCGTGGAGGTCGCGCTGCCGACCCATACCCGCTTTGTCGGCCTGGCAGCAGGCAGCTCCGACCGCCCCGACCTGCAAAGCGCAAAGCGCGTGGTCTCTGGTGGTCGCGGCGTCGGCTCGGCCGAGAACTTCCAGCACATCTACAGCCTGGCCGACAAACTCGGTGCCGCCGTGGGCGCCTCGCGCGCGGCAGTGGATGCCGGTTACGTGCCCAACGAGCTGCAGGTCGGCCAGACCGGCAAGATCATCGCCCCGGAGCTTTACGTGGCGATCGGCATCAGCGGCGCCATCCAACATCTGACCGGCATCAAAGACGCCGGCACGATCGTGGCGATCAACAAGGACCCGGAGTCGCCGATCTTCGAGATCGCCGATATTGGGCTGGTGGGGGATTTGTTTACGCTGCTGCCGGAGCTTGAAGCCGCTCTTTAAGCATTGATTGCGACGCCGAAGGAGTTATGACATTCGGCTTCAGAACTGAATTCTTGCGGGCGCCCAATTCATTCGGGCGCCGCCCAAAATTTTAGGGGGAACACTTGCCTGCCATGTTTGAATCACGGTCGCCTGCGGCACCTCTGTCCCCAGCAACGAGGCCAGAGGTGTCGGTCGTGTCGCCTATCTACGGCTGCAAGGACTGCCTCGAGCATCTTGTAGAGCGTGTCGAACAAGCGCTTGCTCGGATAACTTCAAGTTACGAAATCATTTTAGTGGATGATGCAAGCCCCGATGGGGCCTGGTCGCGCATCAGCGAAATCGCCCAGCACCGCGAATCTGTCATTGGAGTTCGTCTGAGCAGAAATTTTGGGCAGCATGCTGCGATAACTGCAGGGCTTGGCATCTCCAAAGGCTTCAAGGTCATCGTCATGGACTGCGACCTCCAGGATCGCCCGGAAGAAATACCCAATCTGCTTGCCGCCTTGCGCGGCGACACCGAGATTGCGCTAGCCCAACGCGTGCAACGTCAAGACAAGGCGCTCAAACGCGCAGGATCCTTCGCTTTTTATAAGTTCCTTGGGTGGTTGACAGGTGCAACATACGACCACACGACTGCAAACTTTGGTGCATACAGCAGAAAGACCGTCGACGTCATCGTTGCCATGCCTGAGCAGGAAAGATTTCTTCCGATGCTAGTACGCTGGACGGGCCTGAAGACTGCACATGTGCCGGTCACTCACGAAGCGCGAGATGCAGGGGACAGCGGCTACACGTTGCGCCGCCTTCTAAGGCTTGCCGCCAGCATTGCACTCTCCTACTCGGACAAGCCACTTCGCCTGGTGGTTGGGGCAGCTTTGATATTCGCTCTACTTTCGATTGGAGTCGTCGCCTTCAGCATTTCTCGCTACTGGGTTGGTGACACTCAGGTAGCAGGATTCACGAGCATCATAGCTTCTGTGTGGCTCATCGGAAGCGCAATCCTGGCAAGCGTCGGGGTGTTGGGACTGTATGTAGGGCGCATCTTCAGCAGCGCAAAACAGCGGCCTCATTACGTCATCTCTACCATCACGGGACACCGCCCGTGAGTGAGCAGGTCATTTTTTCAGAAATAGAAACAGATCGTTTTGGACTGAGAATCGGGCGGGCTCGATTGGAGTCTGATATCGAGATGTCTGCTCACATTGCTAACTCGATCAGCGACCAGAGACTGGACATCACCGTACTCCGCGTGCCTGCCGGCTCTCACGCGACTGTCTCGGCGTTGGCAGAGAGCAGTTTTCAGATACTCCATGCAGACACGCTCGTCTACTACCGCCTGCCACTGCCCGTCGACAAGTGGTCAGCACCTGTTGGTGAAGCCGAGGTCGTGTTTCGGCTCGCAGATGCTTCTGATGTAGCGGAGCTGCAACGTATTGCCCGCGACGGCTTCGTGGGTTACCGCAGCCATTATAACGCCAATCGCAGACTGCCAGCAGAGCAGATTCTGGAGGGATACATTGAGTGGGCATGTGCCTATCTGGCCGCGGGCCAGACAGACCGCTTTACCTGCTTGGCAACATCAGGAACCGAAGCGGCCGGCTTTCTAACATGCTCAATCGACAGCCGGATTCGGCAATGCGAGGTAGTCCTGAATGCAGTTCACCCTGCGCATGCGGGAAAGGGAATCTATACCAGAGGGCTGATCTGGATCGCCGCACACGCCTACGATAGAGGCTGCAGGGAGCTGATCATCAGTACTCAGGTGTGGAACTACCGCGTGCAACAAGTGTGGGCGCGCCTAGGCTTCGCGCTATTCAACGCTTATGACACTTATCACATTATGCCATCGACTTTGGCATTAGGGCCTCCCCTTACAACACATGGTCCCCGCTGATCTTATGAGCTACGTATTCATCGCTTTGACAATTTTGCTCACGATCTATGGTCAGCTTACTTTGAAATGGCAAGTTGGCTTGAACCCGGACGCTACTATTGCAGGTAGCAACTGGCGTGGCATCATCTTGCTGTTGCTCAACCCTTGGGTGATCAGCGCCTTTGCAGCCGCTTTCGGGGCGTCGCTGTGCTGGATGGCAGCCATCGGCAGGATGCCGCTCAGCAAAGCCTATCCCTTCACGTCCCTGAGCTTCCCAATCGTTGCAATTCTCTCTATATGGATGTTTCGCGAGACCATGGACTGGCATAAGATTTCCGGAACGATTCTAATCATTGCAGGAGTCATCGTAGTATCACGATCAGCTGGAGCGTAAAATGGCTCAAAAAACGGATGGTTTGCACGCTATTCTCTCGGCGCCAAGTATGTACAACCTATTGCAAACTGCCTTAGGTGCAGAAAAGGCCCGAAAGCACTTTTCCAACGATCACATTCGCGCCAAGCCTGGGGATGTAGTGCTGGATATCGGCTGCGGGACTGGAGAACTGCTCTCTCATCTGCCTCAAGGCATTGACTACCACGGCTTCGACTTGTCGATGTCCTATGTAGAATCAGCAAGGCGGAACCATCCCAATCGGGGAACGTTTGAATGCATGGATATCGCAGACTATCGCCCATCAAGCGGTGAACCGTCTGCAGATCTCGTTCTGGCGATGGGAGTGCTACATCATCTGGATGATGAAATTGCGTCCAAGCTGATTCAAACAGCTTACGAACGGCTCAAACCAGGTGGACGATTCATATCGATGGACGGGACGTTGATACCTGATCAGTCTCCTATCGCACGAAAGCTTGTCTTGAAAGATCGCGGACAGAACATTCGCACGCCCGATAGCTATGCTGGTATAGCCAGCCAGCATTTTTCTCAAGTCGAATACCAGATACGCACAGATCTGCTCTATGTCCCTTACACACACTGCATCCTAGAGTGCGTCCGCTAGGATTACCCGGAGATTTTTTTTGATCCCGTTCAACAAACCATTCATGACTGGCGTCGAGCTGGAAAACATTGCAGCCGCTCATCGCGCAGGTCATCTTTCCGGCGACGGTCCGTTTACCAAAAAGTGTCACCAACAATTGCAGGACATCTGCGCGGTCCCCAAAGCGCTGCTTACACATTCGTGTACTGCCGCACTCGAAATGGCTGCCCTCCTGCTGGACCTGAAACCTGGCGATGAGGTGATCCTTCCATCATTCACTTTTGTCTCCACCGTCAACGCGTTCGCGCTACGGGGAGCCGTGCCCGTCTTCGTAGATATCAGACCGGACACTCTCAACCTGGACGAAGCGCAAATCGAATCTGCGATCACCTCGCGCACCAAGGCCATATGCGTGGTCCATTACGCGGGCGTGGCGTGCGAGATGGATACCATCATGGACATCGCAGCACGGCATGGCCTGCCAGTAATCGAAGATGCTGCACAGGCCATCTACTCGACCTATCGAGGACGCCCATTGGGCGGCATTGGTGACTATGGCTGCCTGAGTTTTCACGAAACCAAGAACGTGATCTCTGGCGAGGGGGGCGCACTACTTATACGTGATGCAAGCAGCGCGGAACGTGCCGAAATCATTCGTGAAAAAGGCACCAATCGCAGCCGCTTTCTACGCGGCCAAGTCGACAAGTACACATGGGTTGACATGGGTTCTTCATACTTGCCAAGCGAATTGATCGCCGCATTTCTCAGCGCTCAGCTGGACCATGGACAGGCAATCACCGATCGTCGCCTTTCGATTTGGAATCGATACCATGCCTGGGCACAGCAACATGAGTCTGCCGGAACGCTAAGACGCCCGGTAATTCCAGAATACTGCGCTCACAATGCTCACATGTACTACCTGCTGATGCCCAATCTTGAGTCACGCACTCGCTTCATCGAAAAACTCAAAGAGTTGGGTGTATCTTCCGTATTCCATTACGTTCCTCTTCACTCCGCCCCTAGAGGCAAAGACATTGCACGAAGCCACGGCGATCTTGCTGTAACTGAAGACGTCAGCCAGCGACTAGTCCGGATGCCGCTCTGGGTAGGTGTCGAAGAGCATATGGATAAAATTCTCGAATCAGCCAACGTGGCGCTGGCCTCCTTATAGTACTCAGCATTCCCTTCAGATCCGAGCCATGCACGGCAACGGCGGCCGAAAAGCCGCCGTTGCCGTGTAACCACGACGTTACTCAGCATTAGCGGACAGAGGAATCAGAGTTACCCCTCTGTACTCCAGTTCACCCATCCCAGTCGCGAACGTGCGGATTTCCAAGATTTCAGCCTGGCGATTCAGCGTGAATTCCAAAGAATACCTGTTTTCGGCACTAGCCTTGACCGACATTTTCGCGAGTTGGAATGTCGCGCTATTGCTTACCACATCTATCATAGCAACTTCCGTACCCTGTGAAACCCCGGACGCGGCAAGCGCAAACTCCGCTCGATACTTCCCCTTGGGAAGATGGATGTAAGGTCCATACGCGATAAAACCTGACTCGCCTATCTTGCTGACGACAGCTTTCTTAGAATCGTCCCAATGGCCCTGATTGTACATCGCCCCGGGCACAGCCGGATAAGTCACAGGATACTTGAACTCACGACTCCAGTTCGGAAGCTTTGCTGCAATATTGCTTGGATAGACGTAAGCAACCAGTTTACCAATCGGGATACGCCTTTCAACAGCACCGATCCGGAGCCGCATTGCATCCCAGTTTACTTTCTCGGCCTCGACCTTATCCAAAAGCAAGAAACTTGGGCCGCTCCACGCATCAGCTTCATACCATCGGTTTGAGCCAAGGTGACGCATCGGAATTGGCAGCCCGTCTATGATCAGAACCTGGCGAATTCTCGAATCCTGTCCACTCAGTACCGTATACAAGCCAGAGTTCCAGTAAGTTGCATATCCGTACTTCAAACCGTTGGCGCGTAGCGCTTCCACTATCGCTGCCCGATCGACCTGATGATTCCTTAGCGGCATAGCCTCCTTGTTCGGCCGCATCACATTATTACTGATCAGCACCAGCATCGTAACCCCCACAAGGGCACCACGCCATGCGCTGGCTACCGTAAAGGTAGAGGTATAAAGCAGGACAAGACCAAGGATTACAGAAGGTGCCAGATAGCGCGAGGAAGTCACCGGATCGCTCATGTCCGGGATTGTCGTAGCGACAAACAGGAAGAGGCAGGAAAGACCCTGCAATGCAGTGAAGACTGCTACGAATCTGCCCGCGGCGTTTTGTTCAAATACCCGACGATAGATGGCAGCAGGCACCAGAACCACCAGAATCACGGCACATACCAATCTCACCGCCTGATAGATCCCCTCCACAGAAAGAACATCGCTTCCTGCAACCGGCATCCCGCCAAACATCGCCATGACGCCTTGAACGGATTCCACAAGGTTATGAACGCCATCGTCGTAGCTCAACCAACGAGCTGAAGCGACACCATTGCTATTCTGTACCTGCGAGATGATCCATGAGCTGAGTACCGAGCCAACAACGGTACCGACCAAAGTCGTGGCCAGCAGCCATATCACTGGAATTAGGCGCTGCCGAACGTTCGCCAGAGAAAGAACGGAGATCGCTTGGACAATGGCAGAACCGATGAGTGGTATCACATAAGAGATGAGGGCCCGCTGCGGATTATTCCATGTCGCAAGCGTCACAACGATCATCAGCAGGGAAGCATTCCAGAATAAAGAGTGCCCCTCGCTCAACATGGTTTTCCAAGCCAACAGAATGACAACGATACTCAACAACAAAACTGCACCGTATGCCACCTGCCCGAAGATATTCTCGGCAAAGGCCGTTGATATTCCGCCGGCAATGATTGCTAACGTACAAACCCGTAGCCAGCGCTCATTGGCAACCAGCCCGGTAAGCTTCCACAGCGCCACCAGAATTGCCAGAGAGAATATGAGCCCAGAAATGGCATGCAACAAAAAATTGTTCGGCAGAAAAGCAAGCAGAGGCAGGATAAAAACCTGCCCAAAAACGACCATTAGATCCCTGTTCGCGTAATTCCAATCAGGAGGAAAGAAATGGCCGGTCTCGAGAATTTCCTGAGCAAGCAAGTTCTTTGTCGAAGCATCGGTATGGAAATAGTTCTGGTATCCGACAAAAAGATAGCCGATGAGGACAACCAGGTTGACGACCAGGAATGCCCCGACAGTGAATAGGAGCCAACGCTGATGGCGAGGGTTCGTCCACCATTGCGCGATACGCGCCAGCAAATAATTAACTTCCACGCCGATCATTCCTGGTCATCTCGTCTTCTCCAGTCATTTCAAACATCCATCGCAGCGTGCTCTCAAGAGGCCTGGCTGCAACTGTGCCGACTAACTCTTTAAGCCGGGAGCCATCGCCCACGAGACGCCTCACATCGTTAGCGCGTACAAATTTCGGATTGATACGCACATCGAGCTTGTGGCCGGAGATACACTCCATCATCTCTATGACATCAGCCAGCGACGTCTCGACTCCAGAACATACGTTGAATACATCTCCCTGCCCCACTGAAGATAACAGCGCGACATAGGCTTCGACCACGTTCCTAACGTCATTGAAGTCCCTGACGACATCAAGATTCCCCAACTCGATGGCAGGCTCCCTCCGACGAAAGTGCCCGACTATCTTTGGTAGCAGATACTTTTCATTCTGGCCTACACCTGTATAGTTGAACGGTCGCACGAACGTGATCGGAAGCTTCTGCGTCCATATCCTCGCCATGTATTCCATAGCCACCTTGCTTACCGCGTAATCATTCTGCGGCGCCAGAGGGAATCCCTCGTCAATGCTGCCTTCCACATTCCCATACACATTGGCGCTACTGACAAGCAGCGTGTGCAATGGCCGTTCCGGAAGCGCTGCCAGGCCTTCAAGTAAATTCCTGGTACCCAGCACGTTCACTCTATAAAGTTCATCAACATCGTCGTGGTCGACGAAAGCTACAGCTGCAAGATGTATGACGTAGTCGGGCGGCGACTGCATCAAGGCATCCAGCACCTGATCTCGTTGATTGATATCCACCTCGTGATCTGATGTGCACCCCCAGGCGATAACCCTGTATCCGGCTTCTGCGAGGGCTTGAGTCAGATAACGGCCGGTGAATCCAGAGGCACCCGTGACCAGAACCCGGCCGAGACGATCAGAACGAAGCGCCACGTTGATTCCTCAGTAGATCGGCGTCCACCATCATCTGACAAAGCTGCTCCAGTGTTGTCTTTGCCTGCCAGCCCAAGACCTCCCGAGCCTTGCTTGCATCGCCCACCAGCAGATCCACCTCAGCCGGACGATGGAACTTAGCGTTGATTCGTACGACCGTGGCGCCGGTCGCAACATCGACAGCAATCTCGTCCTCGTCGTTTCCAGTGAACTCAACATTCATTCCAGCTGCTTTGAATGCCATGCTCACAAAATCACGCACCGTCTCGGTCCGATTCGTAGCAAGAACAAATGTGTCCGGCTGCGCTGCTTGCAGCATCCGCCACATGCCTTCAACGTATTCCTCCGCGAAACCCCAATCGCGCTTGGCATCCAGGTTACCCAGCTCCAGCACGTCTACTTTTCCGAGCTTGATCTTGGCTACCGTGTCAGTGATCTTTCGAGTAACGAATTCACGGCCCCGAAGCGGACTCTCATGATTGAACAAGATTCCGCTGCTTCCAAAGATTCCGTAACTCTCGCGGTAATTGACCGTCATCCAGTGCGCGTAGAGCTTGGCGACGCCGTAAGGACTGCGCGGCCAGAACGGCGTATCTTCCTTCTGCGGCACAGCCTGCACCTTGCCGAACATCTCCGAGGTCGATGCCTGATAAAAACGGATCTTTGGGTTGACCAACCTGATCGCCTCGAGCACATTGAGGGCCCCTACGCCGGTGATCTGAGCCGTAGTACTTGGCTGTTCGAAGCTCACCCCGACGAAACTCTGTGCAGCCAGGTTGTAAACCTCGTCTGGCTGTACCTTATTTAGCAGAGAAATTGTCGCCCCCAGATCCGTGAGATCGTACTCGACCAGATGCAGATTGGGATGATCGCGAATTTCCAACTCTTCGATTCGCCAGAAGTTCACCGAACTTGTACGTCGATAAGTCCCGTAGACGATGTATCCCTTATCGAGCAGGAGCCGACTAAGATAAGCTCCATCTTGCCCAGTGATTCCAGTAATGACTGCAACGCGCATAAAATTTTCTCATTCCTAAATGTTTAAGCGTTCTGTTCTGAGATGGCGTCATGATCCAATACAAGCCCCCGCGACATATCGAGCAGGCGTATCATTAGTCGTGGCCAGCTTCGAACCTTGATCCACTCATCCTGTCCCTGCACCACACTCTCGATATTATCGTCGTTTAGCCATTGTCGCAGATCTTGTGCAAGCTCCTCAGGCGTGCACCCTCGGAATCGTAGCCCTTGACCTTCCAAGTCGGAAAATATTCCCAATGGAGTGCAGGCTACCGGGCGATGCGCCGCCAGACCAAAGCGCACTGCGCCACTTGCCGATTCGGCGGTATCCTGATATGGAAAAACCACAATGTCCGCGGCCTGTAGCAGGTTGAGACCGGTCTGCTCAGGAAGAAATTCAGTAAAAAATCTAACCTTTTCGCGAATGCCAAGCCTTTCGATTCGAGCAAGAAGCTTATCGCGCAACTTCTCGGATATCGGGTCGGGGAAAAGCGAATTGATCATGAACAGATATGCGTTTGGCTCCTTACGACTAAGCTCAGCAAATGCTTCAACTAATTCGGGAAGCCCCTTGTGCGGCAGCATGAAGCCATAAGAGGCAATAATCTTTGCATCGCGGCCAACCTCAAGGCGGTCACGTGCCTCCTGCCTACTTATGCGAACCCCGTCCATTGCTCCGTGGGGGAATATCGCTGCATTGCCCCCCAAACCGTAATCAATCAGTCGATTCAAGTCGTCAAGCGAGTGAACGAGTATCCGAGTAGCGGACTCAACGCCCTTGGCATCTCGCAAAGTCGCCTTGAAATCTGCCTTGTCCACGTCCTTGGTGGAATGCAGCACCAAGAGAACGCGCACATTGGATTTCTCGAGGCGAGACGTCAATGCTCCAAGCGCATCTACATTGAAGAAGCCAAAGTTGAACTGAAACACCACAACTTCGATGTTGTCAGCCAGGATTGTATCCGCAAGGCGCTCAAGAGAAGCCTCGCTTGCATCGGACCACTGATTGTTCAGAGAAAAACGGCCATCCGGTCGCGACGTGCCTATACGGCCATAGATGTTGATAGAAACTTCATCCAGGGGTAGATTCTCAAGCAAGTAGCGAGAGTAGGTGGCTATTCCGCAAGTCTCGTTCCAGGTGGATACCCAGCCTAGCCGTAGCGGTTCCAAGGAAAAATCACGCGCACGCCGCCTGACCGCCGCGCTCGCAGAAGTCACGCGACGGGCAACGCTTTCCCAACTGTACTCCCGCTTTATCAGGCCATGCGCATTAGCAACTCTGGCGGCAGTTCCTTCAAACTGTCCGCCTTGCACCTGACGCAGCAGTTCAACCAAGTGATCTTCGTCGGGCTCCGCCCACAGCGAGGAGTCACTGCCTGCAACATGGCTAGACGACGGTTTGAGTTGGTAGCGGATAGGGAATGCGGTCTGTTCCGTGCAGAATTCGGAATGCCCCCCCCAGCCCGTCGCGATTACGGGAAGGTCATGCAGCATGGCCTCTGCCATAGGCAGTCCAAATCCTTCACCGCGCGATGGGGCGACGTACGCATCGCATTCCCTGTATAAATTCCGCAATTGACCCGGCGTGTACTCATCCAGCAGCAAGGTGACGGGTGGATAATCGGGCTGGTTTTTGCGAAGTTCTTTCAATAAACCCGGCACTTCGTTGTGCGGGTTCGAGAACGTCTTGATGACAAGATGTACATCTTTACGTCCAGCAAAGGCTCGCCCCCAAGCGCGAAGTAACACATCCGGACCCTTGCGTGGGAAGCAGGAGGAGATATGCAGGAAACGATAGCCCTCCGGCAAAGCAGTAGGCAGCTGCTCCGCGGCCTGATCAAGGATATGATCGGCGCCTGTCCCAACGTAATGAATTGGAACGTTGACACCTGAGTTGCGCCAAACATTCATGACGAACCTAGATGGCGCTAGCAACACGTCGAGAGAAATGTTGAAGTCCGCTGCATACTGGGCCGGGAATGAAGACTCCTCCCAGAAGAAATAACCAGCATTGACTTGGCCACGCGCGTCACGAACGCGTGGCGGATACAGATTTCTGATGACCAAGTCAGGTATCGATCCCGGAGCATCAGACTGCAACAGTACGCGCACACGCGGCTCAAGAGCATCAATGGCCTGTTCCGAAGGCTGATAGTCACCTGGGCCCTCGGTACAGAACAGACATGTTTGCGCGCCAGCGTCATCCAATGCCAGCCCAAGTTCGCGATTGACTATCGCGAGACTATAACTGGAATCACATGGCCCTTCAATTCGCACTTCCGTCGCTGTGGAAATACCGGTTGCCAACTCCGGGCTCGCAGGCAATCTAATGCCCATACGCTCCAGGATATCGCCAAGAATTACCCTCATGTTGTTGCTGCGGAAATTATCCGCTCGAATCCGTTGCGCGTTGATTATCTCGCGACGCCGCGACCGACTCCTCATCAAGTGGAATAACTCGCGTGAGACGCGTTGCGGATCGGCATCCGGCAGAAGGATTCCTGCCCCACCCATCGTTTCGGCAACTGCGGCGGCATCCAGCGCGATGACTGGAAGGTCACAGAGCATTGCCTCGATCAGGGGAACTCCAAATCCCTCGTGTCGACTGAGACTGAGATAGCAGTCGGCACGCGCATACCAATCCAGCAATTCTTCATCCGTGATCTTTCCGGTGAACCTGACGATACCGGACAAGCCGAAGGAAGCAATGCGTGCATGCACATCGGAATAGAACTCCGAACCAATCTCATGGCTGCCCACGCAGACAAACTGGATTGGAAATGCCGGATAACTCTCCAACCACGACTTGGCAGCCTCTACGAGCTCCAGATGTCCCTTGTTCTCGCAAATCCTTCCCACAAATAGAACGGTCCATGGGCGTCCTACCGAAGCCTCCAGGCATCTCGGAGCGAGAACTCCAGCGTAGTGATCGTCGCGCACTAGAATGGGCAGCACGTCGACCCGTTCGAATCCAATTTCCCTGAGCTCGCGCGCATTGTAATCGGATACAGCAACGGCACCTTCCACTGCCGACTGAATTTGCTTCAGTTGCTTTCGACCAATCAACGAGTAGCGATGGAATGCCGATCCTACGGAAAAGAAATTGGCAGGCGTAATGTTGTGATACATCAAGACTTTTCGCGCCTGCAACGACAGGACCCAATCAAGAAGATCGTGCCCCATCGAATGCTGCACGATCAAAATGTCCTGCGGAGAAAGACAAACCGGTAAATCTGTATGCTGGCGCAGTTGTCCCGCAAGCCTCGGATCCAAATGTTCAACAAAAATTTCGGAGTCGAACCCCAATGCACGCAGTTGCTTCTGCAGCAGCAGCATCGAGTTCGTTACCGCATCGCCGTAGGCAGATCCTGAGTGAAATTGATGAATACGAATGAGTGGCACGGAGACCTTCCAATGAACTGTTAGAAACAGTCGATTTAGTTTCTGGCGTTCTTCAAAAGCTCAAGCACTTCGATGATACGCGCATTGATTAAAGCCTGCTTTCTAAACAAACGCTCATAGATTCTCAAGACAGGCTTGCTAATAAGAGAAACGCCAGGCAGTCTGCGTAAGGGAGCGGGCATTTCCCGCGGTGGAAGGATCATCCTCCTTAGCTCATCAACCACAACGTCGACGCGCAAGCTTGTTGCGGCACTGGTTACCGCTGGCTCGCTAACGCCAATCGACATCCTTTCGGGAGAGTAAGCACTTGCTAGCTCCAGCAAACGATCTTCCGCTGGAACTCCAAGAGCCGACACTGTCTCAACAGCGGCGCCAGACGAAAGATCCAGCTTCCGGGCAACACCCAGGGTTACTGTTAGCTTCCGCAATGGAGCTGTAATCTTCCAACTGCGTGATGACAGTATGAGCGCCAGCAAACGGCCTTGATCCGACAATTGATCCGACAGCTGATGACGCTCGTTTTGCAACTGCTGCAGCTGATTGACCAGCAGCTTCTGCTCCTCGATGAGCCTACCGTTAGCTAGCTGTAAGACTTGGATCTTCTCTTCGGACGCTTCAATCTTTTCTTCTAAAGTGACGAGGGCCTGCTGCTGCTCTTTAAGCAATGCAACTTCTTCCTGCAACCTCCGTGCCATCTCTGCACGTTCCCAATCAACGTGGCGAACGAACTTATCAAAGAAGTTGGGAGGCGTAGCGAAGTGCTTGCGCAGATCCAAATGTTCCTGCGCTATATAATAGCGATTCAACCCGTCGAAGTAAGCACATTCGTAGCCGGCATCGGTCAGGAAATGCTCCCATTGCGCGGAAACATCTACCTGACTATTCGGGAGCGTCGCTTCGACCAGAATGATCCAGGGGCGGTGCACAGCCAGTGTCAATCCCTGAAGCACTTGAACTTCAGCGCCCTCGACATCTACCTTCAGGAAATGAACCGGCCCCTTCGCGTACTCGGCCAGGACCGAATCCAGCGTGCGCACCGGCACGCTTTCGACCAGCACTTTCAAGCCATTCGCCGAATGTTCGGCAGCCAACTGGGCGTCCATCGTGGAAAGACCGGTGTCCGCGACCTCGTAGAACAGCGCTACACCGGTATCGCTACCGATGGCCGCACGCAGATTTGTGTCCAGAGGACGGTCAACACAAAGAAGTCCATGCCATGATGCTACCGGATCGATATTGACACCACGCCACCCACGCTCGTAGAAGGCACGGGTAACGGAGTCACGCAATGGATGCTGAGCGCCCACATCTACGTAAAATCCATCCTGAACATTCTGAAGCGCACGCCACAGCATGACATCTTCGAAATTTTGAGCGTAACTGACAAACGTAGACATCAACTAACGATCTCGATGTGTGGTGGCACCCATGCAGTCCCGACGAAATCGGGCTTGCTTATATTGGCAACGGTGAAGGTTAGAGCAAGCTCTCTCCACTCGTAGTTATTGACCAAATGCGTTTCCGTGCTAACTAGCGCGGTAGAGACCGAATAACTTCCCGCACCTAGGTTGGCATCGAATTTGATTTTGAAATTTACGAGCATACCGGCGCTTACGGTGTCCAGATGCTGCTTCGTGTAATGAGTGTTAGTGCCGAAAACTGGCTGACCCAAACGATCCTTGATCATATAGCCAAGGACAAGCCGTGCGATGTCAGCCACTGCGCGCACTTTTATCCTTAGCTCCACGCACTGCCCGACATCAATCATCTCGACGGGATTGCCATCATGATCGTATAAACCTATTTGATCGACAATCGCCTCCCCGGTTCCCGAAACGATTTGGTCCCTTCCTGATTCGTGCTTTCGAATGATAAGGGAAGCATTTTCGCGCTCTGCGATAAGCGCGTTGTAATAATCCATGACATCGTCCGGCGCGCCGTCTCGAACAATTTTCCCGCCGTCCAAAAGAATGGCACGGTCACAGATCGCCTGTATGGCGGAAGCATCGTGGGACACGATCAGCAAAGTCGTACCCATTTCGCGAAACTCGCGGATACGCTTGAAGGATTTATGTTGAAAATATGAATCACCTACCGAAAGTGCTTCGTCGACGATCAAAACATCGGGTCGAAATGCGGTTGCAACGGCGAACGAGACACGCATTTGCATGCCGCTTGAATAAGTCCTCACCTGTTGGTCGAAATACTCGCCAATCTCGGCAAATGCCTCTATCTCAGGCATGACCGCTTCTATCTGCTCCTGGCTATAGCCCATCAAGCCGGCAGAATGAAACACGTTCTCACGCCCAGACAACTCGGCATTGAAACCCATTCCAAGCTCAAGAATCGCTGCAATTCGACCAGCGCGTGAAACCTGCCCCTCGGTAGGATGGGCCGTCCCTGTAATGAGTTTGAGAAGCGTGCTTTTACCCGCGCCGTTTTGGCCAACTATACCCACAGTCTCGCCGGGGCCTATAGAAAAACTTATGTCGCGTATGACCCAATGTTCTTCGGCCGGCTTTACGCGGATACCGAACCATGAGGCAACCCGCGCCCACTCGCTCCCCCATTTGCGATAGGCTTTTCCAAGATTACTCACCGAAAGCATACCACTCATAGCGAGTCCACCATTTCAGGGCCGGCACGCCGAAACATCACGAGTGCGACCACCAGAAGAACAAGGGATACCAAAACCAGTTCAAAGATATCACCCCACAATGGGGGCTTACCGTATACGAGCACATTTTGGTAACTCGTCACGAGCGGATAAAGCGGGTTGTACTTGAACCAACGCTGTACTGCGTCCGGGAGGATATTAATGTTGTATACGATAGGAGTCAGCCAGAACAGCGCCTGCAGCACAACGGGCACTACCTGGCCGATATCGCGCATGAAGACATTCAATACACCCAGGATGAGGCCGACCCCCAGGGAAAGAAGTAGCGTGGTCAGGATCAGTGCAGGCAGCCAGATCAGGTGATGATCTGGAAAGTGCCCGAGCGCTGCGAAGACAACGAAAATCGCAACCAGCAGGAGCAGATTGGTCATCAACGTAGTGCCTGCTGCGATGAAAGGCAGGCATATTCGTGGGAACGCCATCTTTTTCATCAGGTTGCCACTATCAATAAACAGGCTGACACATTTCCCAATCGTTTCCGCAAACAGGTTCCAACCCAATGTTCCAGCCATCAAATAAAGCGCGTAGGCGTACTTATTGTCTATGCCAGGAAGCTTCGCTGAAAGAACCTCAGAAAGGATCAAGGCAAATATCAAAACCTGCATCAGCGGATGGATGATCATCCATAGACCACCGAGCCTGCTTTGCACAAAGCGAATCCTTAACTCATTCTTTATCGATGAGAAGATGAAATATCTGTACGCCCAAAGAGCGCGCAGCATGTCCTTCATGTGGATGACCTTTCTACGACAGGAAAACCCGCACTAGGTGCAGAGCCCTGATTAACTGGATGCTGCACTAATGCACAGCACTGCTCCTGCGCGACTGCCGCCGTTTCCTCTGCGGAGACATCACGCCTATCGATAAACTCTTGCCATACAATGGCACTCAACATGTTCCAGAAGCGAACCCCAGTCGCAGCCTTCTTTTCCTCAGCCGCATCTCTAGGGAGAATGACTGCGCAATCGACCACCCCGTGCCGCTTAAGCATATTCATTCCGCACACATCAGCCACGATCACACGCCTACACATCCTCAACTGCGCCAGTAAATGCTGCGGCCACTCCCCAATAAGGGATGGGTTTTCCAGAATCAGTAGCGTGGTAGAACGGCTACCATGCAGATAGGCAAGAAGTTTCTCAAGCTGCCCGGGCGGGAGAAGACTTTGATGATAATGGACGACTACCGCTGTGGCGTCCAGCCCGTCCAACTCGGCTATCAATTCGTCTGCCGCAGCTGTCGAATTCGGCTTCCAGCAGCAGCGTATGTCAGCGGACACCGGAACAAGATCGTCGCCGCCTTCTGCGGTCAGTGCCATGACTCGATACGAGCCCTGGCTAATCCAGGCCTCAATATCGGAAACGCCCTGGCACTCGGACTGCAGGGAGCCTATCCATGCGACGGAAGGGTGGCAAGAATCGAGTGGCCTTTCATGCACATCTCTGGAAAACTTAATTAATCTGAAGGCAACGTCATGCCAGTTGAAGTTGCGACGCAATAGCCTTCGCCCTGAGTCGACGCGGCGCATGCGTATATCCGCCGGCATTTGCGCCAGTTCGCACAGAAGAGCCGAAAGATGAGCTCGCGACGGCTCAGCCCATACAGAGAGCGGCATGTCGAAAAGCGTTCTGGCATAAGCAAATTCGTAGTCGATCAGCCATGCAGTTTCCGGCGTACAGAAGTCGGACTGCCCCCCCCAGGCGGTGGTGATCACCGCCAAGCCAGCGATCATGGCTTCGGCCATTGGCAAGCCGAATCCCTCCGCCCGGCTCGGGGCGACCATGACCTGGCATTGCGAGTACACGCTCTTCAATTGTGAGCCACTGAGATCGCGCTCAATGATCACCACATCGGGAAAACGAGGATGCGCTGACTTCAAATCCTGCAGTAACCGGTGGACGTCTTGCTGCGGATTGGCAAAAGTTTTGATGACCAGCGACACATCATCTTCATCGGTGAATGCATCTCCATAAGCCTGGAGCAACACATCGACGCCCTTGCGCGGCAAGCCCGATGACACGTGCAGAAAACGAAAGCTGCGCGCCTGTATCGGGAAATCCTCCCCATCTGCAATGCGGTCCCAATGATCTACTCCGGCGCCGCATACCGATGTCGGCAGCCCCACACCGCTATCGATGAGAACCTTCCTTACATGGGAGGATAGTGCCGAGACGCCCTGCAAAAACTCATTGAAGTCTTCTACCCAAGGAGTCGGAAGTTCCGACTCCTCCCACGCGTACGCATGCAGGAGGTTGAACCGAGAATCCATATCGGCCACGCGAGGTGGATAGAGCAAGCGGCTACTGACGTCAACCTTGCGTGCAGGAAGCGACGCTGCCGCAACATGCAGACGTGCAATCGCAGGGTCGGCGGAAAAGATGCGTGCGTCCGGGACGCTATCACCTGCACCGTCCGTTGAATGCAGCGCCACCTGCAAGCCTTGGGCATCCAATGCACGTGCCACTTCCCGATTAACCAGCGCCAGGCTGTAGCTGCTATCGAAAGGCCCCTCGATTCGCCATGACGGTTTGCTGGGTAACGGCTCGCTATGACGCAGTACGGCACGAAGAACATCTTCATTTGCAGCCATCGCTGCCGCAGCCTTGACCAAGTCCTCATCACTGACAGGCCCGGACTCAGCGCGCGCGTCAACAAGCGCCTCGATGACACGCTCGCGCTCTGCATCCGCTTGATCCAGTCCGGCACTCCAGCCAAATCGCATATGCGCGTGATCAGCTCGTAGTTCGAACGCATCCAACGCACGCGAAGCGCTGGACGCCCAGGAAAATGCCCTCGCACGTAACAAACCATATTCGCGCAGATCACGTAAGAAATCCGGCGTTTCGATGACATGCTGGATGGCTGCCGCCATCTCCGTGGTATTTGTAGGATCAAACAGAGCGTCATCGCGACCGATCACTTCCGGGATGCTACTCATTCCAGAACCGATCACAGCTGTGCCGCAAGACATGGCTTCAAGAACCGGCAAGCCGAACCCCTCCTGCAACGAGGGAAAAACGAACAGCGTAGCGGCGCAGTACAATTCGACCAGAGCACTGTCGCTCACCTGTCCAACCCGGACAAGGCGATCGGACGCAATCGCAAGACGACGAGCGACCAGCATCATCCGATCGTTTTCTAGAGCGGTGACATGACCCGTGATGACCAACTGATATCGCGCACGGGTCGACTCTGGAAGAATCGCATAGGCGGCAAGCAGTCGCTCAAGATTCTTGCGCGGATCCATTGCCCCGCTGCACATCAGATAGTCGCCGTGGATGCCATAATCAACCCGTAAGCGATGACGGAGCTCGTCATTGACAGCGATCGGCCTGAAGATGTCGGCCGCGGCCGATGAAATATTGACGACGCGTTCTGGCGATACCGGCAGGCGCTCCTCCACATCCTGCTTGACATAGTCGGAGATGGTGAGCAGCAGGTCGGCGCGCTGCAGCGACGCCATCTTGTCCGTGTACCACATACGGGCCCAAACTGCCTGTAGGTACGCAGGGTCGTGAAGAGGTATCAGGTCATACAACGTCGCTGCCGTGAACGGAGACGATTGGCGAGCCCCAATCGAGGTGACCGCATAATCTTGCGCGCCTTCCACCAGGCTAGACACGTGCACGACATCGGGCTGCAGCGCCCTGATGAAGGACTCACGGGTCTGCTCGGATGCAATGCGACGCCAGCGATTTGCCGGATCCTGCCAACAGGCCGGTTGCACCGAATGAAAGCAGATCATGCGCTCTGGCGGCAGCAACGCTGCCAGTTGGCCAAGTTCCGGCGCCTGCATATCCGCATTGGTAACGATCCAGAACTCGTGGCCTCTGGACTGGCGCAGCATAGCGTCGGCCAGTGCCAAGGAGTAGCGGCCGATACCGCGATGCCGGCTTGCCGTCTGCGCCCCCTGAAGATCGATCACGATGCGCAAGATTCAACCTCCACGTTTGACGATGGCCTTGCACAACTGTTCATGGATACGGGCACCTCGCGCCGACAGCATGTCGGATTGCCAGGAACCACGACGGCGCCCATTGATGGTTATATGACCAGGCCCCATCGACTGCGCCAGTCCGATGCGTACGCCAAAGCGCTTGATTGCCAGAAGCAAACCCGGCGTTAACGAAAGACCACGCATGACCAGCTTCTTCAAGTACGGGCGCAGTAGAACGTAGCGCATACAGGCGGTAACCCAAGCGCGAATACGACCGGGTCGGCTTACGCCGTCAGTATCCGGATGCAAGCGCCCGCTCCAAATCCGCCCACAAATCCCCCACATCCTCAATTCCCACGCTCAACCGCACCAGCGCATCGCTGATGCCGAGCTGCTCGCGGCGGGCCACGGGAATGGAGGCGTGGGTCATGACGGCGGGATGGTTGACCAGGCTTTCCACGCCGCCGAGCGATTCGGCCAGGGTGAACAATTCGGTCTTCTCGCAGAAACGCTTGGCTGCGTCGAAGCCGCCCTTGAGGACGATGGAGACGATGCCGCCGAAGCCGGACATCTGGCTTTTCGCGAGCGCATGTTGCGGGTGCGAGGCAAGGCCAGGATAAATGACCTTTTCGATCGCAGGGTGGGTTTCCAGCCATTGCGCAAGCACCAGAGCGTTTTCGCAGTGCGCACGCATGCGCAGCGGGAGGGTTTTGAGGCCGCGCAAGGCGAGAAAGCTGTCGAACGGGCCCTGGACCCCGCCGATGGAGTTCTGCAGGAACGCCATCTGCTCGGCGAGCTCGGCGTTGTCGCCAACGACCGCGATACCGCCCACCATGTCCGAGTGGCCGTTGAGATACTTGGTGGCCGAGTGCACGACGATGTCCACACCCAGGCTGAGCGGGCGCTGCAGCATCGGGGAGGCAAAGGTGTTGTCGACCACGATCAGCAGGCCACGCTTGCGCGCGATCTCGGCAATGGCAGCGATATCGACCAGCTTGAGCATCGGGTTGGTCGGGGTCTCGATCCACACCATCTTGGTATCGGGGCGAATCGCCGCCTCGAACGCAGCCGGGTCGGTCAGGTCGACGAAGCTGAAATCCAGACCGGCAGTGCGGCGACGCACGCGCTCGAACAAGCGAAAGGTGCCGCCGTACAGGTCGTCCATCGCCACCACGTGGCTGTCGGCATCCAGCAACTCCATCACCGTCGAGGTGGCAGCCATGCCGGAGGCGAACGCAAATGCGCGCGTACCGCCTTCCAACGCAGCAACACAACGCTCGTAGGCAAAACGCGTGGGGTTATGCGTGCGGGAGTATTCGAAACCCTGGTGCTCGCCGGGGCCGGACTGCGCATAGGTGGACGTCGCATAGATCGGCGGCATCACCGCGCCGGTGCTCGGATCTGGCGACTGCCCTCCATGGATCGCCAGCGTTGCGAGCGACAGCGCGCGCTCGCCGTCATGGCTATGAGTGGTGCGATTGGACATGGAGGTTCCCGAAAAAGTGGGCGATTGTAACAAGCAGGTCTGAATGGCCCGTGCCGCGCGTCTCATCCGAGCGCGCGGCGGAGCGGGGTCACTGCACGCGGCGGCGCAGATAGTTGAGCAGGTCGATGCGGGTGATGAGGCCAAGGAATTGCGTGCCGTCCATGACAATGGCGACCTGGCCACGGTCGAACACCGGCAGCAGCGCTTCGATCGGCGAAGCCACGTCCAGACGATCCAGCTTGCTGACCATGGCCGTGGAAATCGGGTCGCGGAAGCGGGCTTCGTCGCCATAGACATGCAGCAGCACGTCGCTTTCGTCCACGATGCCCACCAGTTCGCCGTCGTCGATCACCGGCAACTGCGACACGTCGTACAACTTCATGCGCTGGTAGGCGGTGGTCAGCAGATCCTTCGGGCCCACCACCACGGTGTCGCGCTTGTTGTACGGGCGCAGGATCAGGTCGCGCAGATCGCCGTGTTGCGGGCGCTCCAGGAAGCCGTTGTCGAGCATCCAGTAGTCGTTGTACATCTTGGACAGATACTTGTTGCCGGTATCGCAGACGAACACCAGCACGCGCTTGGGCGTGGTTTGTTCGCGGCAATACTTCAGCGCAGCGGCCAGCAGGGTGCCGGTGGACGAGCCGCCGAGGATGCCCTCCTTGGCCAGCAGCTCGCGCGCGGTATGGAAGCTTTCCGCGTCGCTGATGGAATAGGCCTTCTTGACCCGCGAAAAGTCGGAGATATCCGGGAGGAAATCCTCGCCGATGCCTTCGACCAACCAGCTGCCGGACTTCTCGCTGACCGTGCCTTCTTCGATGTACTGGGTCAGGATCGAACCGACCGGGTCGGCCAATACCAGTTCGGTGTGCGGCGAGGCACTGGCGAAGGCGCGCGACAGGCCGGTCATGGTGCCGGAGCTGCCGCAGCCGAACACGATGGCGTCCAGCCGGCCGTCCATCTGCGCCAGGATTTCCGGGCCGGTGCCGAATTCGTGCGCGGCCGGGTTGTCCGGGTTGCCGAACTGGTTGATGAAGTAGGCGCCAGGGGTCTCGGCTGCGATCCTGGCAGCCAAGTCCTGGTAGTACTCGGGATGGCCCTTGGCCACATCCGAGCGGGTCAGCACCACGTTGGCGCCCATGGCCTTGAGATTGAAGATCTTCTCGCGACTCATCTTGTCCGGCACCACCAGGATCAACTGGTAGCCCTTCTGCTGCGCCACCAGGGCCAAGCCCAGACCGGTGTTGCCGGCAGTGCCCTCCACCAGGGTAGCGCCGGGCTTGAGATCGCCGCGCCGCTCGGCCGCCTCGATCATCGACAGACCGATGCGGTCCTTGATCGATCCGCCCGGATTATTCGCCTCCAGCTTGAGGAACAGCTCGCAGACGCCGGTGTCCAGGCGCTGGGCCTTGACGATCGGCGTGTTGCCAATCAGTTCGAGTACGGAGGAATGAATCGCCATCGGAGTATCGTCGCTGCGCCACGCGGGCTAGACCGGTCATTATCCGACGAACCGCCGGGGAATGCTCATTCAGCATTGAACCGATTGCGCAGGCCGATGAACAAACAGGCTCAACCGGCCACCGATGCGCTCTTCGCCAGGAGACCTAGCGCTACACATAAAGACGCGGACGGTGGCAAGCCGACGAGGAGGCCGCCACCGCCCGCGACGGTGAACTTGTTCTAACGGTGGGGAAGGATCAGTGGGTGAGCTGGTCGTACATGCGGGTGAGCTTTTCTTTGGCCTGCAACTTCTCGCGCTTCATCTGGCCCAAGGTCACGTCGTCGATCGGGAGCACTCCGAGTTCGGCATCCATGCATTTCTTGTTCAATAGCTTGTGGCGTTGGTAGAGCTGCTTGAACTGGGGATCGGACTTCATCAATGCGTCGATTTCGGTCTGCGGTTGCCCTTCGAACATGGCGTTACCTCCTTCACTTAAAACAAGAACGCCCCGGCCAGCGAAGGCACGGGGCGCAGCTTGGGGATGGAAGACCAACGCGTTGCAAAGGCCGACACACGGGCGGAACCACCGACAACCACTCCACCCTCTTGTCTCGTTGCGTGCCTCTGCATCACTGACCCGGCCCTCCGTACTTCCCGGGCGGCGAAGTTGCTACCCGGAGGTACGACCCTACGCCGGTCGCGGAGGGGGTTCAAGACCGAAACGGCCGCATTTGCCGTTCCCTGCCTCAATCAGTGACCGCGGTTCAACCAGGCGTCATGCCCGGGTTAAAAGACCTTAACTTCCAATCACTTGCAACAATCGACATCAGGGCGCGACAACGACCTCGGCCGCGCGGGCCTTACTGGCCGCGCCCTTGGTGCCGCTGACCTGCAACCGCGAAGCCGACACTCCGCCTGCCACCAAGGCATCGCGCACCGCTTCGGCACGCTTCCTGGCAATGGCTGCATCGGTGTCGAAGCCGACGATGCTGACCCGACCCTTCTTGCCGATGTTCAGATATTCGGCCAATGCCTTGGCCTGCCCGGCGGCATCCCCGGACAACGCCGCCTTGCCACCGAAGGCGCCACTGCCCAGGGAAAACACTTCGCCGCGGCTGTCGAACTTGGCCGCCGGCAGCTTGGCCCCGGCCACCAGCTCGGCCTCCTCATGCGCCAGCTGCACCGCCTTCTGCTGGGCCGCGTTGAGCTTGGCGGTCTGCTTGCCGGCCACGCTGGTCAACGCCAGCTCGGCGTCCTGGCGGGCGAGCGCTTCCTGTTCGGCGGCCTGGCGTGCCTGCTCGGCAGCCTCGGTCTGGATCTGCGCCTGTACGCGCAAGCGTTCGGCTTCCTGGCGCGCCCGTGCCGCGTCGCGGCGGCTGGCTTCGATCAGCAAGTCGTTGCGCGTGCCTTCCAGGCGGTCCAGCTCGCGCCGCGCCAGCGCGGTACGGGCGGTGAGTTCGGCGATTTCGACCCGGCGGTCGGCCAGAAACACCAGCTCGTCGCGGTCGCGCCGCTTGGCTTCGGCCAGCGCAGCCACGCTTTGCTGTGCCTGCAGCCGCTCAAAGCGCGCCAGATCATTGGTCTGCGGGTCGTTCTGTAGCGCGGCCAGGCGCCGGTTGAGCGCGTCGGCCTGCGGGTCGTCCTTGGCCGCCATCGCCAGCGGCGGCAACGTGACCAGGCTCAACACACCGAAATACAGCAAGGGGCGCAGTGTCATCGGCCGCCCTCCCCGGTATTGAGGGTGTTCTGCAACTGCGCCACTTCCTTCCTGCGCTGTTCCAGTTGCGCGGTGACCACCGCTTCTTCGCTGCGGGCCTTGGCCAGGTCGGCGTCGGCGGCTGCGCGCAAGGCGATCTGGGGCACCTGCTTGCGCTGGCGTTTGTCCAGTTGCGCCTGCTGGGCCTGCATCAATTCCTGGCGCGCCAGGTTGACCAGATCCGGGGCGTATTGGTCGGCATCGGCCTGGGTGGCGCGTTGCACGGCCTGTTCGGCGGCGGTGAGCTCCGGTGCCACCTGGGCGGCAGCCGGAGAGGAAAGAACCATGAAACAGGCGATGCCATACAGGGATCGCCGCAAGTATGCGAAGCTAGCCGTCATTAGGGGAGCCGTAGCGAGAAGTCTCGAGCACGGCCATTGTCGGAAGCCTGCGGCGGACTTGCAACGAGACGCTGCTGTTTGTTGGGGAACCATTGCGCATGGATATCGGCTACTTCCTGAAGCTGATGACCGAAAAGAATGCCTCGGACATGTTCTTGACCACCGGCGCGCCGGTGTACATCAAGATCGAAGGCAAGCTTTACCCGCTCGGCAATACGGGGTTGCCGCCGGGGATGGTCAAGAAAATCGCTTACTCGTTGATGGACGAAGGCCAGGTGCCGCAGTTCGAGCGCGAGCTCGAGCTCAACATGGCCATTGCGCTGCCGGACGCTGGCCGCTTCCGCGTGAACGTGTTCAAGCAGCGCGGCGAGGTGGGCATGGTGATTCGCGCCATTCGCAGCCGGATTCCCAGCATCGAAGAGCTCAATCTGCCGCAGGTGCTCAAGGACGTCATCATGACCCCGCGCGGGCTGGTGCTGGTGGTGGGTTCGACCGGCTCGGGCAAGTCGACCTCGCTGGCGTCGATGATCGACCACCGCAACAGCACCACCACCGGGCACATCCTCACCATCGAGGACCCGATCGAATATCTGCACAAGCACAAGATGTCGATCGTGAACCAGCGCGAGGTGGGCCTGGACACCCACGCCTTCCAGAGCGCGCTGAAGAACGCCATGCGCGAGGCGCCGGACGTGATTCTGATCGGCGAGATCCTGGACGCCGAAACCATGGAGGCGGCGATCGCCTTTGCCGAAACCGGCCACCTGTGCCTGGCCACGCTGCACTCCAACAATGCCGACCAGACCATCGAGCGCATCCTCAATTTCTTCCCGGAGAGCGCGCACAAGAACGTGTTGATGAACCTGGCGCTGAACCTGCGCGCGGTCATCTCCCAGCGTTTGGTCAAGGGCGTGGACGGCCGTCGTCGACCGGCCACCGAAGTGCTGCTCAACACGCCGATGATCCGCGACCTGCTACGCCGCGGTCAGGTGCACGAGGTCAAGCAGGCGATGGAAGAGTCGCTGGAAGAAGGCATGCAGACCTTCGACCAATGCCTGTTCCGGATGGTGAAGTCGGGCGAAATCGAGCAGGAAGAAGCGCTGCGCGCTGCCGACTCGCGCGACGGCCTGGCCCTGAAGTTCCGCCTTTCCGAAGGCGGCTCCGGCGAGCACGACCCATACGCGGACTACGAAGCGGCCGCGGCACCGAAGATCAGTCACGGGTTCATTTAATCGGTTCGGCGGCAACGAGCGGCGATCTCGCGGCGCCGGGGCTGCTGGCCCTTTCAGGGCGACTCTGCGACGCGCCCCTCGTTCGCGATGCCGATGCGACCAGCGCCCTCATCCGGCGCTGCGCGCCACCTTCTCCCGCCTGCGGGAGAAGGGAAAGATGGGCGGCCTCCCGCCTGCGGGAGAAGGGAAAGATGGGCGGCCTCCCGCTTGCGGGAGAAGGGAAAGATCGGCGGCCTCCCGATTGCGGGAGAAGAGAAGATCGGCGGCCTCCCTCCTGCGGGAGAAGGGAAAGGTGGGCGGCCTCCCGTGTGCGGGAGAAGGGAAAGATGGGCGGCCGCGTAGTGCTTTTGGGTGTCGGTTTCGAAGCCTTCGAACATACGTTCCGACGTCGGCCTGGCGTGGTGCCGACAGCCCGAACCGGATGGGTGCCCGCCTGCCCTTCTCCCGTGTGACGGGAGAAGGTGCCCGAAGGGCGGATGAGGGCTGTGACAGCCTTCCCTCAGGCCACCGCGTCGGCCTGCATCTCCGGGCGCGCCGCATCGAAGGCCGGCAACTGCAGGCAGGCCTGCTCGATGCGCCGCAGGGTCGGATATGGCACCAGATCCACCTCGAAACGGTGCGCGTTGTAGAGCTGCGGAATCAGCACGCAATCGGCCAGGCCCGGTACATCGCCGTGGCAGAAGCGCCCGGTCTGCGCATCACGCGCCAGCTGCGTTTCCAGTGCCGTAAAGCCACGCGCCATCCAGAGCCGTGTCCACTGCTGGCGTTGTGCGCCCTCCAGCGCGAACTCGCGCTCCAGCGCCTGCAGGACGCGCAGGTTGTTGAGCGGGTGCACATCGCAGGCGATGAGCTGCGCCAGTGCGCGCACCCGGGCGCGTTCTTCAGGCGCGCGCGGCAGCAACGCCGTGGTGTCCGCAAATGCCTCTTCCAGATACTCCAGAATCGCCAGCGACTGCGCGATCACCACAGCGCCATGCCGCAACGTCGGCACCAGTTCCTGCGGATTGAGTTGCGCATAGGCAGGCGCGTGCTGCTCGCCCCCGTCACGCACCAGATGCACCGGGTGAGCGATGTAGTCCAGCGCCTTCAGCCCCAGACCGATGCGCACGCGATAGGCCGCGCTCGAGCGCCAGTACGAAAACAGTTCCAGGGCCGCGCTCATATGCGACCGCCCGCCGTCGCTACGCCCCAGGTCATGGCAGCGGCTGCCGCTCGACGCGCTGCTCGATCGCGCCGAAGATGCTGGCGCCGCCGGCATCGAACATCTCGATCCGCACCACGTCGCCGAAGGCCATGAACGGCGAGCTCGGCTTGCCATCGCGCAGGGTCTCCACCACACGTTGTTCGGCAAAACACGAGGCGCCCAGGGTGGTGTCCTGATTGGCGATGGTGCCCGAGCCCACAATCGTGCCGGCCGACAGCGGACGGGTCTTGGCGGCGTGGGCGATCAACTGGGCGAAGTCGAACTGCATGTCGTTGCCGGCTTCGGGAGCGCCGAACCAGGCACCGTTGACGTGCGTCACCAGCGGCAGATGCAGCTTGCTGTCGCGCCAGGCATCGTCCAGCTCGTCGGGTGTGACGAACACCGGCGACAGCGCCGAACGCGGCTTGGATTGCACGAACCCAAAGCCCTTGGCGAGCTCGGCCGGAATCAGGTTGCGCAGCGAGACATCGTTGACCAGCCCGACCAACTGGATGTGCGCAGCTGCCTGCTCGGGCGAAGCGCCCATCGGCACATCGTCGGTGACGACCACAATCTCCGCTTCCAGGTCGATGCCGTAGTCCTCGCTGATCACCTTGATGGCATCGCGCGGGCCGTAGAAGCCGGCGCTGGTGGCCTGGTACATCAGCGGGTCGGTGTAGAAGCTTTCCGGCACTTCGGCATTGCGCGCGCGGCGCACCCGCTCCACATGGGGCAGGTAGGCGCTGCCGTCGACGAACTCGTAGGCGCGCGGCAACGGGGCGGCCAAGGCCTGCACATCCAGATCGAACACACCATCGGCGCTGCCGTCGTTGAGCGAGGCCGACAAGGCATTCAGGCGCGGCGCCACATTGCTCCAGTCCTCCAGCGCGCGCTGCAGGGTGGGCGCGATGCCGGTGGCGCGCACGGCGGTGCGCAGGTCGCGCGCGACCACGACCAGGCAGCCGTCGCGACCACCTTCCTTCAGGGAACCTAGCTTCATGACCATCCTGTGCTGTGGCTGATCGGACGATTGTACGGCCTGCCGCAACAGTGGTTGCAACTGAAACAACTGACCGTGACCACAACCGCGAAACCGCGGTTTTGTGCAGCGCGCCAAACGCGAGTACACTTGCCGGGTCTGCATGCGGCCGTCCGTTTCCCTTAGGGACAGCCGGCGAGGCCAGGATCGATCGATCCGCTCGCCCGCTCCACCCGACGCCTTTCGTGGTGCCGACAAACCCATCGTTTCTTGATCGGGTTGATCCACCATCTCGCAGCGCGGTTCACGGGAACGCTCCGAGCCTCACTTTCTTGCATCTGCAATGCGTTTGCGCTCCGGGCTTGGCTTGGCGGCGACGCTTTACTTGGAGCTTCCTGATGTCTTTTGAATCCCTGGGCCTTGCGCCCTTCCTGCTGCGCGCGTTGGCCGAGCAGGGCTACGAAACCCCCACCCCGATCCAGCAGCAGGCGATCCCGTTGGTCCTGGCCGGTCACGACCTGCTGGCCGGCGCGCAGACCGGCACCGGCAAGACCGCTGCCTTCGGCCTGCCGCTGCTGCAACACCTGGGCACCGCGCCGCAGACCGTCAACGGCCCGCGCAAGCCGCGCGCGCTGATCCTGACCCCCACCCGCGAACTGGCCACCCAGGTGCACGACAGCCTGCGCGGCTACAGCAAGTACCTGCGCATTCCCAGCGCGGTGATCTATGGCGGCGTGGGCATGGGCAACCAGCTCGATGCGCTGCGTCGTGGCGTGGACCTGCTGATCGCCTGCCCGGGCCGCCTGATCGACCATATCGAACGTCGCAGCGTGGACCTGTCCGGCATCGAAGTGCTGATCCTGGACGAAGCCGACCGCATGCTCGACATGGGCTTCTTGCCCTCCATCAAGCGCATCCTGACCAAGTTGCCGCGCCAGGATCGTCAAACGCTGCTGTTCTCGGCGACCTTCGAAGAGAACATCAAGCAGCTGGCGCTGGAGTTCATGCGCAACCCGATGCAGATCCAGGTCACCCCGAGCAATACCGTGGCCGAGAGCATCACCCACCGCGTGCACCCGGTCGACGGCGCGCGCAAGCGCGACCTGCTGCTGCACCTGCTGGCGCAGGACAGCCGCGAGCAGACCCTGGTCTTCGCCCGTACCAAGCACGGCAGCGACAAGCTGGCGCTGTTCCTGGAGAAGTCCGGCATCAAGACCGCGGCGATCCACGGCAACAAGAGCCAGGGTCAGCGCATGCGTGCGCTGAGCGACTTCAAGGCCGGCCGCGTGACCGTGCTGGTGGCCACCGATATCGCCGCGCGCGGTATCGATATCGATCAGCTGCCGAAGGTCATCAACTACGATCTGCCGATGGTGGCCGAGGACTACGTGCACCGCATCGGCCGCACCGGCCGTAACGGCTCAACCGGCGAGGCGATTTCGCTGGTGGCGCAGGACGAAGCCAAGCTGCTGCGCCAGATCGTGCGCATGCTGGGCCGCGATGTGGAAATCCGCGACGTGCCGGGCTACGAGCCGCAGACCCCGATCCGCTGGGGCAACAGCGCGCCGGGTCGTGCCGAGCAGCCGGGTGGCGATCGCGCGCCGCGCAAGAGCCACGCCCGTCGTCCGCACGGCGATGCACCGCGTCAGGCGCACGCGCATGCCGGCCCGAAGAAGCCCGGTGGCCAGCGCAGCAACGGGCCGCGTCAGGCCAACACTGGCGCGGGTGCAGGCCGGCGCGATGGTGGTCGTGGTGGTCAGCGTCCGAGCGGTACGCGCTGAATCCTGCGCGCCGGCACATCCGGCGCCAGGTTGGCATTGAACTGAAAAGCCGCCCTTCGGGGCGGCTTTTTCGTGGGCACACCGCAGCAACTGCGCTGTGGCGAACCCGGTCGCGTACAACACGCATCCTCCACGCCTGGCGGCCGTGGCGTCATCGCTGCCAGTCGTGCCGTGCTGCGCCAGGTTAGCCTTCGATCAGCGCAGTATTGCGATCGATCGCCTCGCGGTAGCGGTCCAGCACTGCGGCGGTCTGCACGATGTACCGGCTCAGGTCCTCCCATCGGCGGTCTTCCAGCGCTTCGCGGATACCGGGCAAGGTCTTGACCTCGTAGCCGGTGGCCAGACCGGGGGCGTAGATCAGATTGCGGTACCACGGCCGGCCCGGCAGACCAGCCTCGGCCAGCAGGGTTTGATCGATGCGCTGCAGCGAGGCGTTGAGCTTGCTGCGTACGTGCGCATCCAGTTTGCCGCCGCGTGCGGCCAGTGCGGTGTCGTAACGCTTGGCACTGCCCTGCAGGCGCGTGATCGCCTGATCCAGTGCAGCGAAATCGATCTGCGGCACCGCCGCTTTCGGCTCGGGCGCACGCTGCGGCCGGTTCGGGTTATCCACCGCCGCGTAGGCGCCGGCCTGCAGCAACTCGGCCTGCGTGCGCGCCGCAGTGCGGTCGCTGTCTGCCTGTTGTTTGAGCTCCTGCGCATAACCGGCCACCGCATCGGCGAAGTCGCCGAAACGCTGCGGCAACACCGGTGCGTTGGCGACGCGCAGGACCGTACGACCCACGGTTTGCGACAACAACGGCAGATAGGCGAACTGCGGATCGATGAAGCGTGCGAAATAATCGTAGGAGTCGTACAGCGAGTGATAGACACCACTGCCTCCGCCCTGCCCGCCGTAGCCCAGATCCAGCGTGGCCAGTCCCAGATGCTGCAGAAAAGGGCTGTAGTCGCTGCCCGAACCGAGCGCCTTGAGCGGAATGTCGCCGCCGGCCGCAGCGGTTTTTGCGATGTCCTTCTGCGCCGGCTTGGCGGCGGGTGCCAGTGCGTCGATGCGCGCACGCGCGCGCTGACGTTCGAGCACGCTTACGCCGCTGTCCGGGTCCTGCACGTCGGCCGCCACGCTATTGACCAGGCGTTGCAACGCGTGACTGCCGCCGGCGTTGAGAAAGCCGCGTCCATTGCCGTCGGTGTTGACATACAGCACCGCTTTGCGTCGCAGCTCGTCGGCGTGTTGCTCGGCCCATTCGGTGGAGCCGAGCAGGCCGGCTTCTTCGCCATCCCAGCTGGCGTACACCAGCGTGCGCTTGGGACGCTGACCCTGTTTGGCCAGCTCGCCAATCGCCTTGGCTTCGGCCAGCAGCGCGGTGGTGCCCGATAGCGGGTCGGCCGCACCGAACACCCAGCCGTCGCGGTGATTGCCGCGCACGACCCATTGGTCTGGATATTCGCTGCCGCGCAAGGTGGCGATGACGTTGTAGATGGTCTGGCTGCCCCAGTCGGCATCCACCTTCAGATGCACGCGTGCGGTTGCATCGCCGCCGATGCGGTAGGTGATCGGCAATGCGCCGCGCCAGTCTTCCGGTGCTACCGGGCCGCCCAACGCGGCCAGCAGCGGCTGTGCGTCGCCCCAGCTGATCGGCAGGGTCGGGATCTTCAACACGCTGCCGGCCTGTTCGATCTTCAGGCGCTTGGCGCCCTTGCTTGCGCCCACGCCCGGCGTCAGCGGATCGCCTGGGTAGATGGCGAAGTTGGCAACCGAGCCGCGTTGCACGCTCCACTGATTGCGCGCCGGTCCATAGGGATAGGCCTGATCCTGAAAATAGCCGTCATCGCGCGGATCGGAATAGATGATCGCTCCGATCGCGCCATGCTCCTGCGCCAGCCGCGGCTTGAGCCCGCGCCAACCCTTGCCGTAGCGCGCAATGACGATCTTGCCGCGCACATCCACGCCGTTGCGCGCCAGCGCTTCGTAGTCTTCGGCAATGCCGTAGTTGACGTACACCAGGTCGCCGGTGACATCGCCGTTGCCGCCATAGATCACGTACGGCGGCAGCACGTGTTCGGTCTGCGTGGAGGTGTTGTCGCCTGCCAGGGGCGGCTCTTTCAAGCGTGCGACATAGGGCTTGGGGCCAAGCAATTCCAGCTGCGAGCTCCTGGGCGACGGCCACAGCACCTCGAAGGTTTCGATCCGCGCATCCCAGCCGTAGTCGCGCAGGCGCGTTTGCAGATAGCGGGCGTTTTCCAGGTTGTGCGGCGCGCCCACCTGATTGGGCGCCGACGACCATTGCTTCAACCAGCCACGATAATCGGCGTCCTTCAGCCCGTCGTCGAAGCGTGCCTCCAGCGCGCGTTGCGCCTGGGCGGCCGCGGCGTCGTAACCGGGCAGCGCGGCCGCTTGCGTTGCAGGTTGTGCAGCCGGTTGTGCTGCAAGAGAAGGTGTGATCAGGGCCATGGCGATCAGCCAGGCATGCTGCGAAGAAGTCATCGTGAGTCCTTGAAGAACGTGTTTGGGGCCAAGCGCGGTTAGTCGTTCAAAGCGATGGCAGGCAGGCCACCATCGCATGGCCAAAGTCGCGAACCTGACGGTGCAGCGGGCGATGGCGCGATGGCGGCGTTACCGGCAACGCGCCATCGCCCGCATCGGCGCTACGTGCGCGAATCAGAACCGGTAATCCACCCCCACCGTGAAATAGCGCCCGCGCAAGTCGTATTGGGTGAAGTCGTAAGGCGCGCGAATCCCCGGAAAGGATGCATCGACCGGCGGCTGCTTGTCGGCCAGATTCTCGATCTTGGCGTACAGCGTGAGCGCGTCGATGCCGGTGTAGCCCAGATACAGGTCGAACTGGTTGTAGTCGCCCACGCGCGACTGCACGGCGCTCGCTGCCGCGCTGGCCTTCTGGTCGTAGCCGCCGGTGTAGTACCAGGTCAACGCGGCACTGATGCTGCCCAGATTCCAGTCCAACGTGGTGGTGGCCTTGTTGCGGGGCAGCGACGGGCCGAGATTGCTGCCGGCGTAATCCTGCAGCGGGCCACCGACCACGGTGGGGCGACGGTAATCGCGGACATGCGTGTAGGCCGTGTTGAGCCCGAAGTTGCCGGCCGCCTCGGTGCGCCAACGCTGGCGCAATTCGACATCGATGCCGGAGGTGCTGAGCTCGCTGAGATTCTGATAGCGGTTGTACACCGCCACCAGGGTGCCGCGCTCGTTGCGCACGACATCGGCCGGATGATTGTTCTGCACGATGGTGGCGTTGTTGCCGGTGCCGATCAGGTTGTCCAGTTCGATCTTGTACCAGTCCACGCTCAGGCTGGTCTCTGCCCATGGCGACAACACCACGCCCAGGTTGTAGCTGCGGGTGCGCTCGGGGTCGAGCGCGGTGTTGCCGACAGTGAAAAAGGTCGGGTTCTGGCGCGAGCCCGGCACATCCGGATCGTAGGGATCCACCACCGATCCGTAGGAAATATTGGTGCTGGCCGCATTCTCCGACAGCGACGGCGCACGAAAACCGCGCGAGGCCGCCGCGCGCACCAGCACTGCATCGAGCGGTTGCCAGCGCAAGCTGGCCTTGGGCGAAAATGCATCGCCGAAATCGCTGTAGTGATCGCCACGCCCGGCCAGTTGCAGCTCCAGCGATGGCAGCAGCGGTACGTTGACTTCGGCATACAGCGCCGACACCTTGCGCTCGCCGTCCACCGCAGCAATTGCCGGGCGGATCTGCAGGCCCTGATCGATCTGCAGCGGATTACGCGACACCAGTTCTTCCTGCCGCCACTCGGCACCGGCGGCGAATCCGACGCTGCCGGCTGGCAGCTCGAACAGATTGCCCGACACCTTGGCATCGACACCGCGCAAGGTCGATTGCGCAGGCCGCAAGGTGGCGAGGTTGATGCCATCGATCACCGCCTGCGGTGTGGCCGCTGGATCAAGCAGGTTGTAGCTGCCGTCGGCCAACGCCTGTGCCAAGGTGAAGCGGTTGGCAAAACCGCCGGACACGGTTTCGTGCTCGGTGCTGCGTGCGGCGAACGCCGCCGCCTCCCAATCCCAGCGTTCGGTGGTGCCGCGCACGCCGCCGAGAAAGCGGTAGGACTGCGAGCGATTGGTTTTGACCGTCTGGCCCAGGTCGAAGAAGGTGTATTCGATCGGCACCGCCGTGCCGTACGGGTTGTAGGGGCTGGAAGCCGGCAGCAGGTTGGAGACCGGCTCGGCCAGGCCGGTGCTGGCGTTCAACGCAAAGCGGCCGCCTTCCAAGGTGAAGTACGGGCTGGAGCCGAAGATCGACACGCCCTTGACCTCGCTGTAGAGCGCTTCGCCGAACGCTTCGACAGAATCGCTGAGCCGGAAGGTGGCGTTGGTGTAGGCCTGATAGCGCTTGGTGGAGGGAATCAGCGTGGTGAACGGCGCCTGGTTGAAGCCGCAGGTGTCGCCGGCCAGCCCGTCGATCGGCGCGCTGGCGGTCAGCACCGTACCGGCGGGGCAGTTGCCCTGCGCATCGAGCATCGGCACCGAGCGGCCGCCGACCAGGTAACGCGCGCCTTTGGCCGACCAGCCGTTCCAGCGCCCGCCCGGCAGATCGCTATAGATGCCCGAGCGGGTCAGTGCGCGCTGGTCCTGATCGAGACGGTCGCGGTTGTAGGCGTCGAAGCTGAAAAGGATGTTGTAGCCGTCGCTGTCCAGGTCGCCGATCCCGCCGATGAATTTGGCGCGCTGCGTGTCCATGCCGCCCTGATCGGAGGTACCGCCGCTGAGGCCCAGTTCGGCGCCCTGAAAATCCTGCCGGGTGATGATGTTGACCACGCCAGCCACCGCGTCTGAGCCGTACACCGCCGAGGCGCCGTCCTTGAGCACTTCGATGCGCTCCACTGCCACCAGCGGCAGCGCGTTGAGATTGACGAAGGTGTCGCCCAGGCCATTGGCGGGAAAGCCGTAATTGGCCAGACGGCGACCGTTGAGCAGGACCAGCGTGTTCTTCTGCGACAGCCCGCGCAGGCCGATGCCCGCCGAGCCCGACGCCCAGCCGTTGTTGGTGGTCTCGTTGGTGGCGTTGCCGGTGTTGGCCGAGATGGAACGCAGCGCGTCGGCCACGGTGACCTTGCCGGACTGCTCCAGTTGCTGGCGGTCGATCACCTGCACCGGGTTCGGGCCTTCGCTGTCGCTGCGCTTGATGTTGGAACCGGTGACGCTGACGGTGGCCAGGGTCTTGCCGGTGGCGGGTGTTGCCTCGTCGGCATGTGCAAGCGGAATCAGCACCGAAAACACGGCAACAGACAGCAGATAAGGCATAGGGCGCTTCACGCACGGCATCCATGAACAGGGGGCCGTGCAGTGGGCCATGTACGCTTTACTAACAAAAATTACATATCTGCATACAGATATGCGTTACGGTGACACACGCTGACACACGGAGACGCTTGCCAGCGCATCGGAGCTGGCCCGGTGCTGCCCTGAACTATCGCGTGCAAGCGGTCGCCATCGCTTGAAAATGCGAAAAGTACTGCAGCGTTGCGCGTGGCGTGGGCTCCATACGGCCCGGCCCACTTACAATGTCGCGCATGGATATCTTCAAAGTCTTCACCCTCGAAGCCGCGCACCGGCTTCCCAACGTGCCCCCTGGGCATAAATGCGCGCGCCTGCACGGCCATTCGTTTCGCGTCGAGCTGCATGTCAGCGGCGAACCCGGCGCCGAAACCGGCTGGATCATGGATTTCGGCGACATCAAGGCCGCTTTCCAGCCGATCTACGACCGCCTGGACCACCATTACCTCAACGAGATCGAGGGACTGGAAAACCCCACCAGCGAGCGCCTGGCGATCTGGATCTGGCAGCAGCTCAAGCCGGCGCTGCCGCAGCTGAGCGAGATCGTGGTGCACGAGACCTGCACCTCCGGCTGCCGCTATCGCGGCTGAGCGCGCAGCGCACTTGTGTGACCTGAAGCCGCCCGCTTGGGCGGCTTCTTCACCTCAACGGCTGCCTGACGTGTTGCTGTAAGCGTGCCCTGGTCTTCCAACCTATAAGCGGATCTGCAACACCCTTCACCGGCTAGGAGACGAGCGCAGCTTCAAAAAACAACGCTGCAGTTGACCGACACATTGGTCGCTGCCGGAGTGACATCTCGTCTGACAACGGTGCGACTGGCTGAAACGCTCAGACCCACCCTCGGCGAAAACGCATAGTTGCCACTCACGCCCATCTTTAGCGTGCGTTGTCCGTTGTCCTTCCAAATGCCGCCGGAGCCCGACCTTCCGCCATGCGCGTAGTTCGCGTCTATCGACAGCCACATCCGGCTGCCTACATTCGTGCTCAGGTGCATGTCCAAACCATAAAGCGGTTTCTGCTCCAGCGCAGACTCTCCCGGATTGTCGGCATCACCGTAGAATTGAATGTTGCCGTTGACGGCCAGAAGCGTTCCCTCAGCCAATGGCACTCCGTATGCCAACTGGGGTTTGTAGGACCAGCGGTTCTTCCCCAGGTTGAGGATCGCATCCCGGTCATAGGAGCCGGTGGGGCCAGTGACCGCAAGTGACGCGGTCAGGTAGGCGCCCGCTTCCCATGTCCGGAATTCCTGCGCAGTGAGCGCAGGTGCGCCGAAGACGTTGACCAGGAAGACACCGGTGACATCGCCCATCCCGGACGCGGACGTACGCAGCGGTGTGCCGCCTATCTTGCCGCTCACCTCGCCGTACGGGGCCAGGAGCTGCACACCTGCAATGCGATCGCCCATGGCGAAAGTACGTGCGTAACGCAAGAGGCCAAGTTGGGACTCGATCTGCGCGCCATCGACCGGAAGTGAGGGATCGAATGCGATCTCGTTGCGGGAGTAAGTGTAGTAGACGAACAACAGCGTGGTATCCACCGGAACGTTCTCCCAGTCACGCGCTCCATCGGCGCAGGCATGGCCGGGCAGCCCGGCAGCTATGAGCGCAACGGCGAGCATGGCCGGACGATGGGTAAGCCTGCTCATGGAGTGACGATGTTAAACATGACATCGAAAGATTCCACGTTCGCAAACAGCTTCTCTACGGCAGCCCGCTTACCCCGCAGCTTTACTGTCGACCCGCCGAACAACTCGCGTGCCGGCGTCACGCCCATGACAAGTTGGTTGAGCGCGCTTCGTGGCAACTCCACCGTCGCGTCTGCCCGGTCCTGATCGGTGAGCGGGCGGTAAGAGAGCGCACCAGAGCGCAGCGTGACGAGATAGCTCTCCCGGGATTCTGGGATGACCCAGGCGACGGTGGCATCTCCTGCCTTCGCCGCGGCAGGTCCATCCAGGCGGATGGCAAGGTAATCAAACAGCATGCCAACCGTCATTGCCTGCAACACATCGGGTGAGGCCGTCGTGGCGCCGCCCTTTGGCACGCCGTCGCGCAACTCAAGTGCTCCCATCAACATGGCATTGCGCCACGTACCCGCCTCACTTTGGTATCCCATCTGTTCCAATGCGTCGGCCAGAAGCGCTCGGCCTTCACGTGAATCCGGGTTGGCGAACACAATATGTTTGGCCACTTCGGCAACCCAGCGGTAATCACCTGCATCGTAGGAGCGGCGGGCCTTCTCCAGCACCGCTGTTTCCCCCCCCATGAAATCAACGTAGCGTCGCGCGACGTCCGCGGGAGGCAGCGGGTTGAGGTTGGCAGGGTTACCGTCGTAGTAACCCAGATAGCGCTGGTAAACGGCTCTGACGTTGTGGGAAAGCGTCCCGTAATATCCGCGGCTGTACCAGCGCTTGCCCAATGGCTCGGGCAACTCCTTCAGGGTGTCGGAAATTTCAAGTGGCGTCAGGCCACGATTGGCCAGCCGTAGGGTCTGATCGTGGATATACCGGTACATGTCCCGCTGGTCGGACAGGAAAGTGGAGATCTCCGCACTGCCCCAGGTGGGCCAGTGGTGCTGGGCGAACATCACGTCTGAACGTGCAGCGTAGCGGCTGATGGTCTGGTCAAGATATTCGGACCACACCTTGGGGTCACGAACTTGCGCGCCTCGTATGGTGAGGACGTTATGCTGAGTTCTAGTTGCATTTTCTGCGATTGCCTAGAGCGCGATACTTCGGCACATAGAAATTCATCTCCGCCGGCGCCTCTGTTCCCGGCGTCAGCTGGAAGTCGAATTGCAAGCCATCGATCATTACGCTTTCCACAGCCTGCGTGCCGGAGCCAATGATGTTGGTTGGTGCAATCAACCCCACGGTCCCGCGCGAAGTCGTTTTGCCCAGTCCAGCACCCACCTGGCCTTGTGCGCTCTTGGGTAGCAATGCGCCGTACATGTACTGGGCACGGCGGGTCATCGCATTGCCCGCATAGACGTTCTCCGAAACTGCGTGCTCCATGAAACCAGCTGGCGCGTAGATGCGAACGCTGCCCTGTTGTCACCAGCACTTTTAAGGAAGGTCTGAACAACGAGACCTGACAGGGCGGAAGGTGGCGTCGTTCCGAAGAGTGGCTTTTGGAACTTCGGAATTTCGCCATTTCTGGCGCTTTCCGCGGGAATTTCCCGGTTCACA